>JBCCPW010000282.1:0-5319 GCA_039024735.1 Bacteroidota bacterium | reverse complement strand
TTGTCCCGGGGACTGAACGCTCCCGGGGTCCCCGCCGTAGCATTCCGCATTCTCTTCGCTCCGCTCAATGGAACGCTCGCAGGACGCCCCCACGCAAGACGCCACGGCCTACCCACGGCCCCGGCGCCAGAGCCGCGCCGTGTACCTCCGCCACACCGTCGATGGCGAGGAGAAGGTCACGCAGATCGGCGGCGGCGCGCCGGTCACCGTCCAGTCCATGACAACGGGCAAGACGCACAAGGTGGACGAGTGCCTCGCGGAGATCCGCACCCTCGCCGAGGCGGGCGCCGATGTGGTCCGGGTGGCCGTCCCTCGGCCGGAAGACGCCGAGGCGCTCAAGGACGTGGTAGCGGGAAGCCCCGTGCCCATCGTGGCCGACATCCACTTCAATCACAAGTACGCGCTGATGGCCCTGGAGGCGGGGGTCGCGAAGGTGCGCATCAACCCCGGCAACATCGGCAAGCCGGAATGGGAGCGGGCCGTGCTGCGCGCCGCGAAGGACAAGGGCGTGCCCATCCGCATCGGCGTCAACGGCGGCTCGCTGGAGAAAGACATCCTGGACGCGTACGGGTACCCGCGCCCGGAGGCGCTCGTGGAGAGCGCGATGCGCCACATCGAGGTGTGCCAGCGCGAGGGCTTCGAGGACATTGTCGTCTCCGTCAAGCACTCCGATGTCTTCTTCATGATCCAGAGCTACCGCCTCCTGGCGGAGCAGACGGACTATCCGCTGCACCTCGGCGTGACCGAGTCGGGCAGCCTCAAGACGGGCCCGATCAAAAGCTCCATCGGCATCGGGAGCCTGCTGGCGGACGGCATCGGCGACACGATCCGTGTCTCCCTCGCGGCGGACTCCGTCAACGAGGTCAAGGTGGGGCACCAGATCCTGAAGTCGCTCCGCCTCGGTCGGCCGGGGGTCAACGTCATCGCGTGCCCCACGTGCGGGCGTCTCGCGGGCGACCTCTTCTCGGTCGTGGACGAGGTGGAAGAGGCCGTCGCGGCGAGAGGCTTCGACAAAGACCTCAACGTGGCGCTGATGGGCTGCGCCGTCAACGGTCCCGGCGAGGCAGCAGGAGCGGACCTGGGTGTGAGCCTCGGCCGAGGCCGCGCGCACGTCTTCAAGCACGGCGAGATCGTCACGACGGTGGACCAGGAGGAGATCGCGGACGCGGTGATCGACCTGATCGAGAACTGGGACGAGGCGCCCGAGGCGGGCGGCGACTCAACGAATCAGGAGCCTTCGCCGCCCGGTCCTTCCGGCGCGAAGACCGTCAGCCTTCCGCCGAACGGGGCGCCTGCACCGACGAAGCCCACCGGCCAGAAGCCCGCCCTGCCGCCGGGGGGAGCGGGAGTTCCCTCCGGCACGAGGGCTCGTCCGGCCGCGAAGCCGCCGTCGTTGCGGTAGCGGAGCGCCTCCGCCTCGGTACCGAGGCGGACCTACCAACGGCGCGGCGTGGGGAGGGCGCCGAGCACCGCCGCGACGGCTTGGTACCCTGCGAGCATCACCTCCAGGACGGGGTGCCACAGGCGAAGGTCCGCGCGGGCACCGAGCGTATCCCAGGCGTCGGAGAGAACGGCCCGTTGGAGTAGCACCGAGGTTGCGAGGAGGCCCCAGCCCCACGGCACGCCGCCCATCGCGTGGAGCAGCGGCGCCCCGATCCAGAGCGCGAGGCTGGAGACCTGCATCGCGCCGAGCCCGAGGAGCACGCGGCGGTCGTAATGCGCGCCCGCGCTCGCATGCCGACGCTTCTGCCGCCAGAACGCGCGCCACGTCGTCGGCGCCGGACTCGGGACGTGCGCCTCGGCATCGAGGACGTACCGGATGGTCACGCCCTCGCGCTGTGCGTGCTGGACCAGCAGGTCGTCGTCGCCCGAGAGGGAGTCGGCGTGGGCCGCGAAGCCACCGAGGCGGTGCCAGAGCGCGCGCGGATACGAGAGGCTCCGCCCGACCGCATGCCACGCCCAGCCGTGCCCGATGGCCCCGGCGGAGAGCGCGGCGGTGCGTGCCGTCTCGTAGCGGCAGAACCGCCCCAGCCAGCCGTCCCCCACGAGCGGTCCGTACCCGACGAGGACTGCCTCGGGCGTCTCGTGGGCGTGCCGCGCGAGGGTGGCAAGCCATCCGGGCGGAGGCGTGCAGTCGGCGTCGGTGAACGCGAGGCGCTCGTGCGTGGCCGCCTCGATGCCGACCGTGAGAGCGTGCTTCTTCGGCGGGAGATCTGTTGCGTCGCTCTCGCGGACCCGGACGAGGCGGAGCGGGACGGGGAACGTGTCTGCGCGCTGCGAGACGATCTCGGCGGTGGCGTCCGTCGAGCGGTCGTCCACGATCACGACCTCGAACGCGCCGTGGGTCTGCCGCGTGAGGTAGTCCAGCAACGCACCGAGGCGGGCCGACTCGTTCCGCGCCGCGACGACGACGGAGACGGGCACGGCGGCCCCGTCCGCCTCGGGCCGGTCTTCGCGCACACGTCGGAACCCCGCCCCGATCCACGCCCAGGCACCCGCCTGGACGAGACAGCAGACAACAAGCGCGAGGACGAGGGCAATCACGGCTACGCGAAGATCCCTCAACACCGACCGCTCGTGCCGCGCGCACCCCCGAGGTTCATCTACCTTCGCGAACATGTCTGCGCCCGTCCATATGCCTCGCGCCCCCATCGTCGGGTTTCCCGACATGGGGCCGTTCTGGACGCTCGCGAATGGCCTCAGCCTCTCGCGAGTCCTCCTCGTGGGGCCCATCGCGTGGCTCGTCTACCGAGGCGGACCGGCCGGGTGGATGTTCGGCCTGATCGCGCTCGCCATCGCGTCGGACTTCTTCGACGGCAAGGTGGCGCGTGTGCGCGGCGCGGTCAGCGAGTGGGGCAAGGTGCTCGACGCCACAGCGGACAAGCTTGCCGCCGCAGCGGTGACCCTCGCACTGCTGACGCGCCCCGAGACCGCCGGGCCGACGCTGCCGCTGTGGTTCGTGCTGCTCGCCATCACCCGCGACGCCATCCTCGCCATCGGGGGACTTCTCCAGACGCGGCGGCTCGGGCGGTTCACGTCCAGCCTGTGGAGCGGGAAGGTGGCCGTGACGCTCCTCGCGCTGGTGGTGCTGGCCGCTCTCGCGAAGGCGCCGGACGCATGGCTGTCTCTCCTCGTGTGGGGGACAGCGGGCGTGATGGCGGTGTCGCTGATCGAGTACTTCATCCGGTTCAACGCCATCCTGCGCTACGGCCCCGCCGCGCTGGAGGCCGACGGCAACGCGCTGCGCCGCGACGGATCCCACGCGTAGCGATCAGCCCGCCTCGGTGCCGAGGCGGAGAGAGCGTGGTGCTTTCGTGCCGCCTCCGAACGCTACCTGTGCACCGAGGCGGACAACCGACCGCCGCTGCGCCTCGGTGCCGAGGCAGCCACACCCCCCGGAGAAGCCTCTGCATCCCTCATCCCGTGAGCGGAGCGGGCCATCCCCCATCCCTCCCTAAAACGCCAGTTGCATCTGGCCCGGTGGGTTGAAGTACGTCGTCCCGCCTTTCATCTGGCGGATAGCGCGGACCAACTCGTCGAAGTGGCTCGGCTCCTTCACGAAGTCGATTTGGCTCGCGTTGATGACGAGCAGGGGGCTCCGGTTGTAGCGGAAGAAGTGCGTGTCGTACGCGTCCGTCAGTTCCGTGAGGTAGCCGGGGTCCATCTGCGCCTCGTAGGAGCGGCCCCGCATCGCGATGTTGTGCAGCAGCCGGTCCACGCTGGAACGGAGATACACCACGAGGTCCGGCGCCGGAGTGGTGGCCTCCATGAGCGTGAAGAGGCTCTCGTAGAGGGCCAACTCGTCACCCGAGAGCGTGACGTGCGCGAAGATGCGGTCCTTGTCGAAGGTGTAGTCCGCGACGGTCGCCGTCTGGAAGAGATCGCGGGTGGCGAGCGCCTTCTGCTGGCGGAAGCGGCTCGCGAGGAAGGCCAGTTGCGTCTGGAACGCCCATCGCGCCTTGTCCTCGTAGAAGCGGCTCAGGAAGGGGTTGTCCTCGAACTCCTCCAGCACGAGCCGTGCGTTGACCTGCTCCGCGAGCATCCGCGCGAGCGTCGTTTTCCCGGCCCCGATGACGCCCTCAACGGCGATGTAGCGGAGGTGGTCGGGCAGCGCGAGGGGCATGGGAGGACGAGGACTGGCGCGAGGATGGGCCGCGCGAGTGACGGCGGCGTGTCAGGTGACCGCGGACGGGACGGACAGGCTGCCCGGGAACCGCCCGAGGCGGGCGCGATCCGAGGTGGCGGTGAGGAGATCCGCGACGGCCCCGAGATCAGGGACGCGAAGATCGCGCGCGAGATCCGCCAGCGGCGCGAGAACAAACCGGCGATCCGCGAGGCGTGGATGGGGCACCGTCAGCCGGTCGGTCTGCAGGCGGCGGCCGTCCCAGAGGAGCACGTCCAGATCGAGCGGTCGAGGGCTCCAGCGAGGCGCCTCGGGATCGCGTCCGGCAGCGCGTTCGGTGGCATGCAGCACATCGAGAAGGGCGTGCGGCGCGAGCGTGGTGCGGAGCCGCGCGACGGCGTTGAGATGATCGGGCTGCAGGGCGGCGCCGGGGAGGACGTGCGCCTCGGTCTCGTACACGGGCGAGACGGCCTCCACCGTCACGCCGGACACGCGGGCGAGCCGGTCCAGCGCGCCCTGGAGCGCGGCGAGACGGTCGCCGACGTTGCTGCCCATCCCGACGAAGACGGTCGTTCCCGCCTCGGTGCGGTGCGGGGAGTCACCGAGGTCGGTGGGGGCGCCCTCCGAAGAGGTCGTCGGTCGTCGGTCGGCGGTCGTGTGGTGGCTCTCCGCCTCGATGGGGCGGTCGGCGGAGCCACCGAGGCGGGTGGACGTGCCCTCACCCTGTCCCTCTCCCAGGGGGAGAGGGGACGTCGCGAGTGGCATCGTGCTGTTGTCTCCAGCCGTGGTGGCCGTCTCCGCCTCGGTGGAGTGTGGGGAGCCACCGAGGCGGTCGTGTTCGGGAGCGTCTTCTGCGGCGGTCGGCGGTCGGCGGTCGGCCGTCGCGTCCTCCGCCTCGATGCGTCGGACCGGAGCGTCACCGAGGCGGTCGGGCGGCGGTCTGTCGTCCGTGGTCCGCGGTCCGCCGTCCTGCCCGTCCGTCATCGCGCGAGGCGGACGCTCACCTCGGCCCTCTCCACGGGGCCGTTGACGGGCGGGTTCGGCTTGCGAACGGTCACCTCCACGCGCTGCACGAGCGGCGCCGCCTCCAGCACGGCCGTCCCAATCCGGTGCGCCAGCCGCTCGATGAGGTACGACGAGTTGCCCATCACGACCTCCTTCGCGAGGCGGTAGACGTGCTCGTAGTCCACGGTCTT
>JBCCPW010000281.1:0-5320 GCA_039024735.1 Bacteroidota bacterium | reverse complement strand
TGGCCCTCGTCGTGCTGGCCTCGCCGACGCCCATGGACACCCGGATCCGGCTGGAGCGCGAGGGGTCCGCCCCCTTCGACGCCGAGGTGTTCTACGAAAGCCTCGCGGCGTGGGTCGGCACCGAGGTAACGCCGGTGGATCGACCGGCCTACGAGGTCCTGGACGACTCCACCCTGACCGGCACGACGTACCTCTTCCTCACGCGCGAGTTCGCCCCCGGCGAGGCCGAGGCGGACCGCCTCGGTGCCTTCCTGAGGCGCGGCAACACGGTCGTCGCTATCGCGCATTCCATCACGGGGCCATTCGTCGCGCCCCTCGGCTCGCCGGACTCCGCGAGCGCGCCCCTCGGGACCGACTGGGAGTTCGACTGGTCGTCCGACTTCGGCGTGGACCTCACGGGCGCCGATCCCGACACGCTCCGGCTCGTCGGGCCCGGCGTCGCGGGATCGTTCGCGTTCCCTTTGGAGGTCACGCGGACTGGCCTGGGCGGCTTCGATCCGGCCACCTCTGAGATTCTTGGCCTCTCGGGAGACGGCGAGATCGTGACGCTGGCGAGAGTGGAGGTCGGCGACGGGACGCTGATCCTCTGCACCACGCCCCTTGCGTTCACGAATGCCGCGCTCGTCGGCGAGGGTGACGCCGAGGCGTACGTGTCTGGCGTGCTCGCCTCGGTGCCGCGCCAACCGATCCTCTGGGACGACTACCGCAAGCCCTACAGCGAGCAGGTCCAGACGCCCTTCCGGTACGTCCTACAGTCGCCAGGCCTCGCGGGAGCGTACTGGCTGCTGCTCTCGCTCTTCGTGCTGTACGTGCTCTTCCGAGGGCGCCGCTGGCAGCGCGCGATCCCGGTCGTGACGCCGCCTCCGAACGCGCAGAAGGATTTCGCCGAGACGGTTGGGCGGTTGCACTTCACCCACGGCGACACCGCTCGCCTCGCCGACCGCACCGTGCGCGTGTTCATGGACCGGCTGCGGACGCGCCTGCGCCTCGTGTCCCCGGATCTCTCCGAGGGCACCGCTCGCCTCGCGGCGAAAACGGCGGGTGTACCCGAGGAGGAAGGCTTGGCGCTGTTCGCACGATTGCGCCGTCTGAAGAAGTCCTCGCGCCCGACAGCCGCTGACCTCATTGACCTCGACGCCCGCCTCGACCGCTTCTTCCGTCACCTCGACGCGGCGCCCGCGCGGGACGACTCGCGCGATGACGCGCCAGACCCCGCGCCCGAACCGATAGCTTCCGACTCCTGACGCTGCCTTCCCGTGGAACCCACTCCGCCCCCCCCTCCTACGCCTCCCGCCTCGGTCCCGACCCCGCCATCAGACACCGAGGCGGGCGATGCCTTCTTCGCTGCCCGCCAGGACCTCACCGAGGTCTCCCGCACCGTGGACGCCCTCCGCGAGGAAATCGCGCGGCTGGTCGTGGGGCAGGCCGGGATGATCGATGAACTCATCGCGTGCCTCCTCGCGGGCGGTCACGCACTCATCGAGGGCGTTCCGGGCGTCGCGAAGACGCTGACCGCCAAGCTCCTCGCGAAGGCCTCCGGCCTGGACTACTCGCGCATCCAGTTCACGCCCGACCTGATGCCCGCTGATGTGCTCGGCACCAGCATCTTCCGTCCGCAGCAGGGCGACTTTGCGTTCCACCCCGGTCCGGTCTTCGCGCAGATTGTCCTCATCGACGAGATCAACCGTGCCCCTGCCAAGACACAGGCGGCGCTGTTCGAGGTGATGGAAGAGCGGCAGGCCACCGTGGACGGCACTCGCTACCCAATGGCCGCGCCGTTCATGGTCGTCGCGACGCAGAACCCGGTGGAGCACGAGGGCACGTACAGCCTCCCCGAGGCGCAGTTGGATCGCTTCCTGTTCAAGGTCGTCGTGGGCTATCCGAGCCTGGACGAGGAGATTGTGATGCTGGAGCGCTTCCAGGCGCACGGCGGGACCGTGGACCTCGGGCGTGTCGCCTCGGTGCTGGACGGTCCGGCGGTGCAGCGAGCACAGGCATCCGTCCGGCAGGTCCGTGCCGAGGCGCCCGTCCTTCGGTACGCCGCCGAGATCGTCGGGGCGACACGGGCCCACCCCGCCCTCGCGCTCGGCGCCAGCCCTCGCGCCACCCTCGCGCTGATCCAAGGCGCGAAGGCCGTCGCGGCGATGAGCGGCCGAGACTTCGCGACGCCCGACGACGTGAAGACGGTCGTCGCGCCTGCCCTGCGGCATCGCGTCATGCTCACGCCCGAACGCGAGATCGAAGGCGTCCGCGCCGAGGCCGTCCTTCGGCGGATCGTGGAGGAGGCCCAGGTCCCGCGATGAGCGCCGCGATGGGATCCCTCGAGTCCACGTCTTCCGCCTCGGCACCGAGGCGGAGGCTCTCCGCCTTCGCGCGGTGAGCGGCTACGACCGGATGCGGAAGGCGCGCATGCGTGCCGCCCCGCAGCGCCGCACCCCGTCGAAGCGGCGCCCTGCCGCCCAGACGGGTCCCCTCTCGCGTCCTCGGTCGGCCGGTCCCGCCTCGCCCCCGCGGCGGACCCGGCCGCCTCGGTCTCCGCGCGAGCGGAAGCCGCTGCCGCTCGGCCTGTTTCGCGATCTCTTTCTCTCCCGCCGCTTCTTCGAGATCGGCTTCGGGCTCGCGGCCGTGTTCGTCGCGGGCTACTTCTGGTCACCGCTGCTGTGGGTCGCACGGCTCGGGGCGATGGCGTTTGGCGTCGGCATCGTGGCGGACCTGTTGATGCTGTGGACGGGCCGAACGACCGGGCTCGTCGGCTCGCGCGAGGTGGACGAGAAGCTCTCGATGGGCGACGACAACGAGGTGCGGCTCTCCATCCAGAACCGATACCGGTACCCGATCCGCGTCCGGGTGCAGGACGAGGCGCCGATCCAGTTTCAGCAGCGCGAGGCCGGGCGAACCGTCGCGCTTGCCCCGAGAGGCCGCGAGACGGCGCAACGCGTGGTGTCGTACGTCCTCCGTCCCGTGGAGCGCGGCGCCTACTCGTTCGGCCATCTCCTTCTGTTTGCCTCCACGCCGCTGGGGCTCGTGGTCCGGCGGTTCAAAGCTGCCCCGCCTCGGGAGGTGGCCGTGTATCCGTCCATCATCCAGATGCGGAAGTACGCGTTCCTCGCGGAGAGCAACCGACTCGAAGAGGCGGGCTTGAAGCGCGTTCGGCGCATCGGCCAGACGATGGAGTTCGACCAGGTCCGCGCCTACGTCCCCGGAGACGACCGGCGAACGATCAACTGGAAGGCGACAGCCCGGCGCGGCCTCGCGAGCGGCGGCACAGGTCCGGCACTTCTCGTCAACCAATACGAAGAGGAGCGGGCCCAGCCCGTGGTAGCCGCGCTCGACATGGGCCGCACGATGCGGTCGCCCTTCGACGGGATGACGCTGCTGGATCATGCCGTCAATGCGAGTCTCGTACTGCTCAACACGGCCCTCATCAAGTCCGACAAGGCGGGTCTCGTCACGTTCGACCCCGCGGTGGGGACCGTCCTGCCGCCCGGACGCGCACGGGCGCAACTCTCGCGCATTCTGGAATCGCTCTACCGACAGGCGCCTTCGTACCGGGACCCGTCGTACGAGGCGTTCTTCGGGGCGGTGCGGTCGCGGCTGAAGCGGCGGAGCCTCGTGCTGCTGTTCGCCAACTTCGACACGAGAGCCGGGATGGAGCGGCAGCTGCCGTACCTCTCGCGGATCGCTCGGCAGCACCGCCTCGTGGTGGTCTTCTTCGAGAACACGGGCATCCGGGACCTCCTCCGCCAACGCACGGAACGCCTGGAGGATGTGTACGTCAAGACGACCGCGCAGTCGCTCGCGATGGAGAAACGCGAGATCGCGCGAGCGCTGGAGCGGCGCGGGATCGGCTCGCTGCTGACCACGCCGGAGGCGCTGACGGTGGACGCGGTGAACCGATACCTGCTCCTGAAGGCGCGTGGTGCGTTTTGAATACGCCCACCTCGGCACCGAGGCGGGACGGCTAGGGATTCTGCGCCCTGATGTCGGGATGTGCCGGAGAGGACGACGCACCACGAGCACAGGGGGGTCTGTCATCCGTGGTCTCCGCCACACCGAGGCGGGGGAGATTTGAGTTCGTCTGTGCCGACTCATTCACGGACAAGAACCCCGTTGGGACACAACACGTTGAAGGAACGCCCGCCAGAGGCAGCGGCCGTCGCCGGACTTCGGTTCGCGGCGGCCGTGTGTTGTCTGACGGTCCCGCCTCGGTACCGAGGCGGGTGTGGATTCCCTCGGTGCGTCCCATCCGACGACCACGGACGAGAGCGGCTACGGACCGCTGGACGGGTGTGGTACGTTGGCTTCCCTCGCGTCCCGTCCGCCCGTTGCGCGCGAAGCGCTACCTGTTCCGGGCCCCTCTCCCCTCCAGCGTGTCACGGCTCCATCGGTACGTCGCGTTCTCGTCGGACCCCGCTGGCGGCAACCCCGCTGGTGTCTGGATCGGGGACACGCTCCCGCCCGAAGTTGAGATGCAGCGGATCGCGGCCGAGGTGGGGTACTCCGAGACCGCGTTCGTCGCGCCGTCGGATGGCCTCGACCGGGCGGTCCGGTACTTCAGTCCGAAGGTCGAGGTCACGTTCTGCGGCCACGCCACGATTGCGACGGGCGCTGCCCTCGGTGCCGCCAGCGGCGCGGGCACGTACCGACTGGCGACCGCAGCGGGACTCGTCCCCGTCACCGTGCGGTCGGCCGGTGCGCTCTGGGAGGCCTCGTTCACAACGGTGGACCCGATGTGTAAGCACCCACCGAGCCGTCTCATCTTCGAGGCGCTGTCCGCCCTCCAGTGGAAGCCCGACGATCTGGATGCCTCGATTCCCCCGGCGCTCGCGTACGCTGGGGCATGGCACCTCGTGCTGGCCGCACGTACGGCCGACCGGCTGCGCACGCTCGACTACGATATCGAGCACCTGGTCACGCTCATGCGCCAGGAAGGGTTCGTGACGGCCCAACTCGTCTGGCGTGAGCACGAGGGTCTCTTCCACTCCCGCAACCCGTTCCCCGTCGGTGGCGTCGTGGAAGACCCCGCGACAGGAGCCGCGGCTGCCGCGCTCGGTGGGTATCTGCGCGACACAGGGTTGGTCCCCGCCCCCTTCGAATTGACGATCCGGCAGGGGGACGCGATGGGCCGCCCCAGCCGCCTCGGTGTTCGCGTCCCAGCGAAAGGCGGCGTCGTGGTTACCGGCACCTCAGTCCTCGTCTGATCCCCATCTCCCTCGCCGAAGGCGCCCGATTCCAATCGTCGCCCTATGCGGCTTCCTCGGCTCTGGGAAAACGACCCTGCTTCGCCGGTGGCGGCGCGAGAGCGCACTGCTCGACGCCG
>JBCCPW010000280.1:0-5321 GCA_039024735.1 Bacteroidota bacterium | reverse complement strand
GGCCGGCGAGCCTGCCAGACGGAGGTACGCCTCGTGGACGAGCGCGGTGGTCTGGAGCGTCTCCGGGCCCCGCCCGCCACCGAGGTGGCGGCTCGCGATGCGGCGCAGCTCGCCGTAGACGAGCGGGAGGAGTTCCTCCATAGCGCCGGGCTGGCCGTCGCGGTGGGCGTGGAGAAGGTGAGTGACCTGCATGGTCGCCTCCGGGGTGGTGGGACCCATCGGGCGGGGAAGGGGGACCTGTAGGAGGCTACGCAATCCGCTCGGGTTTTCGCTCACGCCCGCCTCGGTGGGGGCTGAGAGGGCGCCCGCCTTGGTACCGAGGCGCGGGTGGGTCAGATCGCCACGCCGGGGTCCCAGAGGTGCGCCTCCAGGTCCACGCGGTCCTCCGCCTCGAACGCCACCTCTTCCGCGCGAAGCCGCTCCTCCATCGCGGTCGGCGTGGAGAAGTGGAGCCGCCCCGTCAGTCGCCCCTCCCGGTTGACGACGCGATGGCACGGGACCTCCAGCGGGTCGAGCCCGGCAGCGGCTTTCAGCGCGTAGCCGACCGCCCGCGAGGCGCGGGGCACGCCCAGGTACCGCGCGATGCGCCCGTACGTCGTCACGCGGCCCGGCGGGATCCGCGAGACGACCGCGTAGACGCGGGCGTAGAAGTCCCCCGCCTCGGTGCGCTCCGCCTCGGTGCGCTCCGCCTCGGTGCGCTCCGCCTCGGTGCGCTCCGCCTCGGTGCGCTCCGCCTCGGCACCGAGGCGGGACGGGTCGTGAACGGGGCGGGAACGCGGAGGCTCGGGCATCGCGGCTAAACTAGCGCCCCCGTTTCCCGACGCTCCGTGGCCGCCACCGCTCTCTCCCCCTCCGCCCTCGCCGACCGCCTCGCGCATCTCCGCGATGCCCTCGCGCCCGAGATCGAGGTCGTGCGGGAGCGCGAGCCCCTCGCGCCGTACACCACGTTCCAGATCGGTGGCCCGGCGGACCTGTTCGTGGAGGCCCATTCGGCGGATGAACTGGCCCTCGCGGTGACCACCGCGCGTGAGCACGGCGTCCCGCTGTTCCTCCTCGGGCTCGGCGCGAACATCCTCGTGGGCGACGGTGGCTTCCGGGGCGTGGTGATCCGCAACCGGGCGGCGCATCTGGAGGTGGACGCCGAGAGTGGGCGCGTGGAGGCGGAGAGCGGCGTCGTGGTGTGGGAGCGGCTCATCGAGGCGACCGTCGAGGCGAGGCTCTCTGGGCTGGAGCACTACGCCGGGATCCCGTCCAGTGTGGGCGGCGCGCTGTGGCAGAACCTCCACTTTCTCTCCCCGGACCGCTCGCGGACGATGTTCGTGGAGGAGGTCGTGGAGGGCGCCGAGTTGCTGATGGAGGACGGCTCGCGGCAGACCGTGGACCGGGACTGGTTCGCCTTCGGCTACGATTACTCCACGCTCCACGACCGTCCCGAGGTGATCGCGTTGAGCGCCACCTTCCGGCTCGATCCGCTGGACCCGGAGACGCTTCGCGAGCGCATCGCGGCGAACCTGGAGTGGCGCGGCGCCCGGCATCCTCCGCTGGACACGGAGCCCTCCGCCGGGAGCATCTTCAAGAAAATCGACGGCGTCGGCGCGGGGCGGCTCGCGGATTGGTGCGGTCTCAAGGGCACGCGGATCGGCGATGCCGAGGTCACGCAGCGCCACGCCAACATCCTCATCAATCGGGACGGCGCGACGGCCCGCGACGTGCGGCATCTCATCGGCTACATCCAGGAGACCGTGGAGCGCGAGCAGGGCTACCGGCTCTCGACGGAGATCGGGATGATCGGCGATTTTGGGGACCTCGGCGTGCTCCCGGCGCGCGGGTGGGAGAACGAGGACGGGTTCACGGACGGTGTCCCGCCGGGCGGCCACCCCGAGGCGCACCGCGACGCGGAGCGGCGGTAGATCGGCAGGGGGCGTGTCGCGACGCGTCCCGCTCGTGACATGCCCATCGGTCACCGCCTCGGTACCGAGGCGGACGGTGTTGTGCTTCGTGGCGTCAGGCCCTCATTCGGTCCGCGAGGGCTGTGATCCGTTCCCCGTCCTGGACGCCCTTGCGCCACTCGTCCGGGAAGGCGCTCGCGCCGTTCATCGCGCCGAGCAGCGCGCCCACCATCGCGCCGACCGTGTTCGCGTCCCCCCCGACGTTGATGGCGGCCAGGAGCGACGCCTCGGCGAGGGACGGGCCGCGAGCCGCCATCGCGAGGGCGAAGGGGAACGCCTCGTCGGCAGCAGGCCCGGTGCCATTGCAGCGGTCCTGCAGGTCGAGCGGGAACTCGTCGAGGTGGTCCGCGAGGGCACCGAGGCGGGTGGAGACGGCGTCGGTCGCGTCGTCCAGTGCGGTCTCGGCGGTGCGGGCCGCCTCGGCGGTGGCCCGGACGAAGGCAGGGCCGTCGAGGGTCTCGGGGTCGGCGCCAAGGGCGCGTCGGAGGGCGTCGGCCTGCGCGATGGCGGCCACGAGGGCGTCGGCGCGTGGGTCTACGTCGCCGAGGAGCACGCGGGCCCACGCGAGTGCCTCGGTGGCGTCCGCCTCGGTCGTGTGCCACCAGATGCCCAACGGGGCCGCAGAGGCCGCCGCTGCACTCGTCGCGACGGGCCGCTCGGTCGGGCGCCGCAGATCCACGAGCCGCTCCTGGCGCCACACGGCCTGGGCTCGCGTCCGGTCGTCGGGGTGCTCCGCGAGGGCCGTCGCGAGGGCGAGCGCGTTCTGCGTGTCGGCGGTCCACTGGCCCGCGTCCAACTCGCCGCGCTTCTCGTCGGCACGGAAGCCCTTGATGCCCTTGTAGTAGGTGCGGACGTTGGGATGGCTGAGGCCCTCGATGGGCATCCCGAGGGCGTCGCCGATGGCGGTGCCGAGCAGGGCGCCGCGTGCGCGGTCGTCAGGGGAAGCAGGCATGAACGGAGGATCCGCCTCGGTCCCGAGGCGGGGAGGATGATCGTGTGTCCTCCCTGTTCCGCTCACGCCCGGACACTGTTCCCGCCGACCGGCATCGCGCCGGTGGATGGCGGATCTTGCGATCGGTTTCCCGTCTTCCGTTGCGCCGCTTCCTGACCTCCGCCTGGGCCGTGTTCCTCAACGACGCGCGGCTCGAACTCCGCACGCGAACGGCGCTCGGCGCCCTCGCGATGTTCGTCGTGGCGTCTCTCGTGCTGGTCTACCTCGCGCTGGGGCGGGCGCCCGTGTCGGTGGCGGTGCAGGCCGCACTGCTCTGGGTCGTGATCGTGTTTGCGGGGGCTGTGGGGTTGGGCCGTGCCTTCGTGGCCGAGGAGGAGCGCGGGACAACGCTGCTTCTCCGGCTGGCGGCTCCCGCGAGTGCGGTCTACGTCGGCAAGCTGGCGTTCAACGTGGTGCTGACGCTCGCGCTGACCGCCATCGCGAGCCTGGGGATGCAACTGCTCCTGCCGGGATCGCTCGGCGCCCCGGGCCTTTACTGGGCGGGACTCGGGCTGGGGGCGCTCGGCCTCGCGAGCACCACGACGCTCCTCTCGGCGCTTCTCGCGCGGGCGCAGGCGGCCGGACCGCTGCTCCCCGTCCTGGCCTTTCCGCTCCTCGTGCCGCTGCTCGCGCCTGCCGTGCAACTGACCATCGACGCGAGCGGGACCGCCGCCGGGGCGTGGGCGGTGGCGCGCCCGAACCTCCTCACGCTCGCGGCCTACGCGGGGCTCACCACAGCCGCCTCGCTGCTTCTCTTCGAATACGTCTGGCGGGATTGAGGGCCACCCCGAGGCGGGATGCACGCCAGAGGCTGCGGATCACCGGCGGGGGAGACCCCACGACCTCCGCCTCGGTGCCGAGGCGGATCACCGAGGCGGATCACCGAGGCGGATCACCGAGGCGGGCGCGGACCAGCGGGCACGCCACCGGCGTGCCCCTACGGTGGATACCGGGCAGGGGGCGCGAGTCGAGCGCGGCGGTTTGCTTCCCGGAACCCGGAACCCGGAACCCGGAACCCGGAACCCGGAACCCGCCGGTCGCCCGTGGAACCCGAACCTCAGACCGAGGCACCGACGGGCGGTCCCACTCGTTGCGTCCGGGTCTACCTTGGGCCCATGCCGACCTCTGCTGCCACCCTCGCCCTCGTGCTCGTTCTCGTCTTGGGAGCGTGCTCGCCCTCTGATGTCCGGTCTTCGTCCGCCGAGGCCCGGCTTGACCAACCGGTAGGGGAGTCGGCACCGCCGCTCGTCCGCCCTGTCGTCGCCGCCTCGGTGGCGCCTGCCGATACCCTCGTCGCGGAGCCCGACGCCGAGACGGCCCGCCTCTTCGCGTCCATCCACACGCAGGCCGAGGCGGAGGAGTGGGCGGCGCTCCCGTACGGCGAGATCGTGCAGCGCGTCGGCGAGGCGCTCGTGGGGCAGCCGTACGTGGCGGGTCTGCTCGACGAGCCTGCGGAGGAGACGCTCGTCGTCACGCTCCGTGGGTTCGATTGCGTGCTCTACGTCGAGAACGTGCTCGCCCTCGCAGAGGGCATCGCGATGGGCGAGACCAGCTACGAGGGCTACGTCCGCCGCGTCGAGCGCATGCGCTACCGCGAGGGCACGATGGGGTCCTACTGCTCGCGCCTCCACTACTTCTCGGACTGGATCCGCGACAACGAGTCCCGCGGGATGCTGCGCAACGTCACCGAGGCGGCGGGTGGCGAGCGCCTCGACAAGCAGATCACGTTCATGAGCGAGCACCGCGACGCGTATCCCAAGCTCGCGACCGACGACGAGACCCACGCCTGCATCGTGAACATGGAAGCGGGCCTCGCGGATGTGGACCTGTTCTACATCCCGCAGGACCGGATCGCGGAAGCGTATGCCGCGATGCAGCCGGGCGACATCATCGCGACGGCGACGGACATCGGCGGGCTGGACGTGACGCACACGGGCTTCGTCCACCAGACGGACTCGCGGACTGGGTTCATGCACGCCTCCTCCGCGTCCGAGCAGGTGAAGGTCTCGCCGGATCTGGAGGACTACGTCCAGGGGGTCCGGAGCCAGATCGGTGTGGTGGTGGCGCGTCCACTCGATCCGCGCGAGGCGCCGCCCGGCGGCTGATGCGCTCCGCCTCGGTGGGATCCGCCTCGGTACAGAGGCCGGATGCGCCGAGGCGGTCAGCACCGAGGCGGGCGCGGTACTCCGTGACGCCCGCGTGATGGGTCGGGGCGGCGGGTGTCGGTAAACTTCCGCCCTCGCGATGGACGCGGACGGATTCGCCCCCTGAATCCTGCGCGTGCCCATCGCGATCCTTCTGCCGCCTGCGTTCTGCCTCTCGCCCTCGACATGGAACTCTCTCGCATCGGTGTGTTCACGTCCGGCGGCGACGCCCCCGGC
>JBCCPW010000279.1:0-5328 GCA_039024735.1 Bacteroidota bacterium | reverse complement strand
GTCGGCGACGGCCGCGAGCGGGTCTGCACCGCCATCCCGTGGGGCGACGTGAGCACCGCGTACCACTCCACGGGCATCCCGAACGTGACCACGTACACCGCGATGCCGCCCCGAGCGGTCCGCGCGATGCGGGCGAGCAACCGTCTCGGTGGTCTCCTCCAGACGCGCCCTGCGCAGGCCGTCCTCCGCGCGATGGTGGACCGCCGCATCACCGGCCCCACCGAGGCGGAGCGCCAGCGGGGCCGCTCGCTCGTCTGGGGCGAGGCGACCGACGCCTCCGGAGAGCGCGTCGTCTCGCGATGGGCCGGTCCCGAGGGCTACACCGTCACCGCCGACGCGGCCCTTCGCGCGGCGCTGGCCGTGCTGGAGGGCCGCACCGAGCCGGGCTTCCAGACGCCGTCGCGCGCCTTCGGGGCGGACTTCGCGCTGGAACTGGACGGCGCCTCGCGCGAGGACGTGGCGTGACCGCACCCGCCTCGGTGACCACTGAACGCACCGAGGCGGGGCACACGCTGTAACCGCTGGGCGGCGAGATGCGTCGCCTCGGTGTCCCGATCCGCCCGTGCCGTGTTCCGTTGGTTCGTTCTGCTCCTCGCGCTTGCCTCGTGCGATTCCCCGCTCCCGGATCCGCCCGACACCGAGGCGGCCACGCTCCCGCTCCTCGCGCCCGACCGCACCGTCGGCCTCACGCTTTACGGCTCCGCCGACCTGGACGCGCTGGAGGCGCCCGCCCGGGCTCGCGTGGATGAGGCCGTCGCCGCCGGGCTGGGCGGGTTCTCGTTCTACGTGGACTGGGCCGATCTCGAAGCCACCGAAGGGGTCTACACCCTCGACGCGTTCACGGCCACGCTGGATGCCCTCCAGGCGCTCGGCCTGGCGCCGTTCGTCAACCTCACCATCGGCGACAGCGAGGGGTACAACCTGCCGCCGGGCCTCGGCGATGGCGAGGGCGGCATCGCGGACGGCGTCGCGCTGGACGATCCCGAGGTGATCGAGCGGTTCGGGCGCGTGCTGGATCGCGTGGTGCCGGTCCTCGTGGCGCGAGGCGGGTTCGCCCTCGGCCTTGGCAACGAGATGGGCGAGTACCTCGACCCGAGCCGGCGCGAGCGCGAGGCGTACGCGGCGTTCGTAGAGGCGGGCCGCGAGCGGGTTCACGCGATGGAGCCCCGGCTGGCGGTGGGCGTGACGCTGACCGCCGGAGCCGTCCGCAACCAGACGGCGACCTACCGCGCGATGCGTGCCGTCACGGATCACATCGCCGTCAACTACGCCCCCATCGCGCCGGATTTCCTCGTGCTGGATGCCGGCGACATCCGTGAGGACTACCGCGACGTGATGGCGACCTACGGCGATGGCCCCATCCTCATCCAAGAGCTGACGTGCCCGAGCCCAGAGAGCATGGGCGCCTCCGAGGCGTGGCAGGCCGGATGCTACGAGCGCCTGTTCCAGGAGATCGAGGCGGATCCCCGGGTCCGCTTCGCGTCCGTGTTCACGCTCCAGGACTTCGACGTGGAGACGTGCGCGATTGTCCGCGAGGCTCTTTTCGGCGATGAACTGGACGATCTGCCCCGCGAGGTGGCTGAGCGCCTGGCCGACTATCTCTGTGGCCTGGGCGTCCTCCGCCCGGACGGGAGCCCGAAACCCGCGTGGCCCGTGGTGGTCGGCGCGCTCTGACCCCCATCCGGGGGCGTCCGAGACCGGTTCGCTGAACACCATAGACACGGCCTGCGTCCCGAACAGTCGCAGGCGGCCGACCGCGGACCGCCAACGGGGCGCAGCGGTGGTCTGCCGTCGGTGGTCGGCGGTCGGTTGTCCGCCTCGGTGCAGGGGGATGTCTTCGGAGACGGTAGGGGGATCCGTTCGGCTGGACACCATGGACCACAGAGCAGATGTCGTCCGTCGTCTGTGGTCCGTCGTCTCTCCGCCTCGGTGCTGAGGCAGTGGCACCGAGGCGGAACAGGCCGGGCGTATCCTCCGCGCGCTGCTGCCCGTCCTGCCCGTGACCGTCTGTCTCTTCGACGACGCGCCCGTCGCCCACCTCGCCCCGCTCACGCGCACCCGCGCGGCATTCGACCTCCGCGTCGGCGCATGGACGCTCGCCGAGCGGGCCGTGGCGATGCTCTCGCCCGACCGTCTCGCAGTGCACACGCGCGCGTCCGTGCTCGGCGTCACGCGGGAGGAGCACCCCGAGGCGGTTCGCCTCGGCGACGTGACGGGGCCGGTCCTGCTCGTCAACGGCCGCTGGCGGATCTCATCCGACGCCGCCTCGGTGCTCCGCGACGCCACGCCGAGCGGTCCGATCGCCTGGGTGCAGGGCGACGACTGCCTCGCGCTGTGGCTCCCGGAAGCCCCCGACGAGATCGCGATTCCTGCGGACGCCGCTCGCATCGCGATGGAGGGGGAGACGGTCGTCTCGCGGCTGTGGCACCTGCTGGATGCGGTCGGTGAGCGCGTCGCCGAGGACCTTCGCGCGATGGGCAGCCTCGGCGAGCACGCGGACGCCGACGTGCAGACGGGCGCGATCCTGGCGCATCCCGAGGCGATCCACCTTGCGCCGGGCGCGACGGTCCGGCCGGGCGCGGTGCTCAACGCCGCCTCGGGGCCCATCCGGCTGGAGGCCGGGGCGACGGTCGAAGAGAACGCCGTGGTGCGCGGGCCGGTGTGGCTCGGGCCGGGTGCCGTCGTAAAAGCGGGCGCGCGGGTGGACGCGAGCGCCATCGGGGAGCGCGCGAAGGTAGGCGGCGAGGTGCACGCGAGCATCGTGCACAGCCTGAGCAACAAGGGCCACGACGGCTATCTCGGTAACTCGTACCTGGGCCGGTGGTGCAACCTCGGCGCGGACACCAACACGTCCAACCTTCGCAACGACTACGGCTCGGTCTCCCTGTGGGACCCAGTGGAGGCGGCCTTCGTGCCGACAGACCGCCAGTTCCTCGGTCTCGTCATGGGCGACCACTCGAAGTGCGCCATCGACACGCAGTTCAACACGGGCACGGTCGTCGGCGTCTCGTGCAACCTCTTCGGCGCGGGCTTCCACGACCGGCACGTGCGAGACTTCTCGTGGGGCACGCCCGATGCATACCACGAGTACCGCCCCGACAAAGCCCTCCGCGTGGCGGAAGCGGTCATGGCCCGCCGGAATCGCACCGTCACCGAGGCGGTCCGCGAGAGGCTCCTCGCCATCCACACCGCCCGGTGATTCTCCACGCCTCGGTCCGCCCGCCTCGGCACCGAGGCGGAGCCACCGAGGGGGAGCCACCGAGGCGGAATCACCCGGTGAGCAGCACCTTGCCCCAGCGCCCGGGCGCGCTCGCGTGGCGTGCCGCCTCGGCGCCATCGGCGAGGTCGAACGTGGCGTCCACCGGGAGGGAGAACGCGCCTTGGGCGGCTTCCTCCGCCAGTGTCGCGAGGATCGGTCGTGAGACCTCGCGCGGGGTCTCCTGCCACCAGCGCGAGCGCCACACGCCGCGCACCGTAGCCTGACGGTAGATCATCGCGCGGGGCGAAACCGGAAGCGGTTGCCCCGAGAGTGCGCCGTAGACGACGTGTGTGCCTCGATCCGCGAGGGCTGAGAGGAGCAGGGCGCCGGTCTCGCCGCAGACCGGATCGAGGGCCGCCCGTGCGCCGCCGTCGCCCACGGCCTCGCGGAGCGCCGCCCGCGCCTCGCGCGTGTTCGCCTCCGCGACGACCACCTCGGCGCCGAGCGCCTGCAGCCGCTCCGTGTGATCGCCTCGGCGGACGACAGAGACCACGCGGACGTCTCGCGAGACGGCCATCTCCGTCGCGATCCGGGCCACCGCGCTCGCCCCGGCCGACTGCACGAGCACGTCGCCCTCGCGCACGCCCGCCGCGTCCAGCAGCAGGTGCGCCGTGAGCGGGTTGACGAACAGCTGCGCGGCAGCCTCGTCCGGGAGGTCGTCCGGGACGGGCAAGACATCGGCGGCGTCCACCACGACGTGCTCCTGCCATGTCGGCCCGTCGCCGAGGCGGACCACGCGCTGGCCGACCGCGAGACCGCCTACGCCCTCACCGAGGCGGTCGATGGTGCCCATGCCTTCGTTGCCGCCCACGGCCGGAAGGTCGCGCAGGGCGCCGTAGGTCCCCCGAACGGCCGAGAGGTCGGCGGGGTTGAGCGACCGGTGCGTCAGCCCGACGCGCACCTGCCCGGCTCCGGGCTCAGGTACGGGGAGGTCGTCCAGGCGAAGGACGTCGGCGGGTGGGCCGTGGCGATGGTACCGGAGGGCGCGCACGTCAGGACGAGCAGGAAGGCCCGCCTCGGGACCGAGGCGGAGAGGACAGGGCAGCGCCTACATCACCACCCACCACAGGTAGAGGCCGTAGCACGCCAGCAAGGTGGTGCCCTCCCAGCGCCGCGTCTTGCCGCCCGTCGCGAGGAAGAACGTCGTCAGGAACGTGATGCCCAGCATGATGAGGAGTACGTCCGTCTCGATGCCCTCCGACGGGATGGGCCGGACGACGGCCGCCGGACCCAGCACGCCGAGCACGTTGAACACGTTGCTCCCGATGGCGCCGCCGAGCGCGATCTCGCCATGTCCCCGAAACACCGCCACGATGGTCGTCGCGAGTTCCGGCAGGCTCGTCCCGATGGCCACCAGCGTCAGCCCGATGACCGCCTGACTGACCCCGAGCGTCTCCGCGACCGCCACGGCTCCGTCCACCAGCAGGTCCGCCCCGACGACGAGCAGCGCCAGCCCGCCGAGCACGAGGGTCACCTGAACGGCCACCTTCCACGGCGGCTGGCTCCTCGCCTCGGCGACCTCCACGGGGAGGTTGCCTGCGTCTGCGTGCGCCTCTCGGGTCTCCTTCCGCGAGGCCGCGATCCCCCATCCGGTGTACGCCACGATCCCCACCGACAGGACGACGCCCTCCACCGTGCTGAGCACCCCGTTCGAGATGAACACCCACATCAGGAGCATCGAGGCGATCATCACCGGGATGTCTCGCCTGAGCAGCCGCCGGTCCACCACCAGCGGAGAGAGCGTCGCGCTCACGCCCACGATCAGCCCGAGGTTGGCGATGTTGGAGCCGATCACGTTGCCCAGCGCGACGGGGCCGTTGCCACTCAGGGCCGCCTGCACGCTCACCACCAGCTCCGGGCTCGACGTGCCGAACGCCACCACCGTGAGGCCCACCACGAGGGGCGTGATCCCGAACCGCAACGCCAGCGCCGCGGCCCCCCTCACGAGAGACTCGGCGCCTCCGACGAGAAGCACGAGGCCCACGCCCATGGCGATGAGGCTCTCCAGGAGGGTCATGCAGAGTGGCGGGCGAGGCGCGGGGAAGCTAGCACAGACACATAACACTCCC
>JBCCPW010000278.1:0-5380 GCA_039024735.1 Bacteroidota bacterium | reverse complement strand
CCGACGCTCATCGGCAACCGACGCCTGTTCTTCCTCTCCATCGCGGGCACCACCGGCGACGGCACCCTCACCTTCCGCGCGTACGACGCGCTGGAGGACCGCATCCGCGAGGTGCAGCCGTCGCTCGCGTTCGACCCGCTCCGCCCCACCGGGACGGTCGGGGACCCACTCGTCTGGACCCCCTTCGGCGGTGGCGGTCCCCCAGACTGGGACGTGGACCCCTCCGACTTTCCCTCCTCAATGGGCATCGTGGGGCAGATCACCGAGGCGGGCCGGATCGTAAGCGAGGCGGGGGCGTCCGTCGCGGCGTTCCTGGACGGCGAGCTTCGCGGGACCGCCTCGGTGCAGGACGCGAGCGGGCGGGTGTTTCTGACCGTCTTCGGGACGGTGGGCGAGACGGGCGGGCTCACGTTCCAGGTGTACCGGCCGTCGGTGGACCGGACCTCCCGCGTCACGGCGACGGTGCCGTTCGCGCCCGAGACGAGCGCCGGGACGCTCGCGGCTCCGGTCGCGCTGCCCCTCCGCCTCGGTGTCTCTCTCAGCGGACCCGAGGGGTGGCACATGCTCACGCCCGCAGGCACCGACGCCACCATCGCGACGGTCCTCGGGCCGCTCTGGACGCAGGGCTTCGAGGGCGCGAGCACCGACAACGGCCTCCCCAACGTCTACCGTTACGACGAGCCGACCGGCGGCTACGTGGCGGCGACGAGCGCCACCGAGGCGTGGCCCCGAGGCGCGGGCCGGTTCGTGTTCGTCTACGAGGACGACAACCTGCGGACCGATCCCATCGAGGGCGGCTTTCCCAAGACGTTGCCCTCGGGAGGGATCGGCCCCGAGAGCCCCTTCGACTTCGCGCTGACCCGAACCCCTGGCAACGGGGCGCCCGAGGGCGAGGGCTGGAACCTCCTCGGGAATCCGTTCAACGACCCGCTGGACTGGGACCTCGGCTGGACCCGCACGGACGTGTCCAACAGCGTCTACGTGTGGGATCCGGCGCACCTCGGCGGCAGCTATCGCGTGTGGAACGGCGCCGTGGGCTCCCTGGCCGATGGTGTCATCCCGCGAGGGGCGGCGTTCTGGGGGCAGGCGGAGTCCCCATCGGCGGTGCTTCGTGCGCCTGCGGAGGCCCGCGTGCTTCCCGCCTCGGTGTCGGCCCCCACCGAGGCGGACGTGCCCACGCTCGCGCTCCGGCTCGCGTCCGAGACCCGCGCCGGGCTCGGGGCTGACGCCTGGGTGTCGTTTCAGGAGGGTGCCTCGGCGGTCGTCGATCCGCGCGATGCGTGGGTGCTCGCGCCGCTCGTGGCAGACTACGTCTCGCTCGGTTTCGTCTCGCCCGTGGAGGGGCGGCTGTTCGCGGTGGACGCGCGCGAACCGGGCCTCCGGGAGCGGGTCTCGATCCCGCTGGAGGTCGGCGCCGTGGCGGACGGTGCGCCGATCACTGACCGCCTCGTGCTCTCGTGGCCCACGCTCGACGTGCCCGAGGCGTGGCACCTCGTCCTCATGGACACCGAGGCGGGGCGCGAGATCGACCTGCGCGAGACCGGGTCTTACCGCTTCCGAGTGTCGGCCCGCGCCGCTCATGCGCCGGACCCGTCGGCGCCTCTCGCTCTGGCCGGAGGCCCCGGTGGAGTGGGGGAGGGGAGCCCCGCCCGGTTCCGGCTTGTCTTCACCCCGCGTCGGTCCACCTCGTCACCCTCTCCCGCCTCGGTGCGCCTGTCGCTCGGGCCGCCGTCTCCGAACCCATCGCGCGGAGAGGTGGCGTTCGAGGTGTGCCTGCCCACGCCCGGCCTCGTCCGCCTCGATCTGCACGATGCGCTCGGGCGGCGCGTGTGGCACACCACCGAGGCGCGCTCGGCCGGATGCCAGACGGTTCGGGTGGATGGCCGCTCGTTCCCTCCCGGGGTCTACAGCGCGCGTCTCCGTGTGGACGGGGAGACACGCGTCCAGCGGGTGACCCTCGCGCGGTGACCCTCTCCGCCTCGGCACCGAGGCGGGGACTCCAGATCGTCCGCCGATGGGAGTATCAAGTGGTCGATGCCCTTCGGTACTGCTCGTGCGGGTTTTCCCTACGAGGTCCCCTCTCCCAGTGGGAGAGGGACAGGGTGAGGGGACGTGCAATCTCAGGGGGCACCACGCGTCCGAGGACATGTCAGCGCCCGCCCGGTCGAAATTGCGTCGCTGACGCTCACAATGGCAACCCGCACAGAAGAGCCACCGGGCTGTGCGTGAAGGATGTGGCTGCTCGCGCGTGGCAATGCGACCGCATGGAGCCAAGTCCCTCCACTCGCTGCACTCGGTCGGGATGACACGATGAGAGGGACGGGGGGCTGGACGAACGGTGTCGGCCTGGAACGTCCACCTCATGTCGTTCCGCCTCGGCACCGAGGCGAGGATGGGCACCGAGGCAGAGACCGGCGGAAGACTACCCTTTCCCGCTCAGATGGATCTCCACCGGGTCCGGCGTCGCGGCGCGGAGGGTGCCCTTCGAGATGATCGTGGAGCCTTTGTTTCCCCGGTTGCTGACCTCGAACTTGGTCGTGCGGACGATCTCGGTGCGGCCCCGGCTGGTGGTTACCTCCAGGCCGCGACGGGCCGCGTCTGTGACGGCCACGCCGAGGATGCGGTCGTCCTTGGCCGCGAGGCGCATCGCGATGACGCCCTTCGCGGCGCTCTTGAACACCGGGATCTGCGCGACGGGGAAGATCAGTGCGCGGCCCTGCTTGCTCGCGAGGCACACGTTCTCCGCTCCGCCCGGCGTCACCTCGGCGCCCACGACCGCTTGGCCCGGCCGGACGCGCATGAACACGCGCCCGTTCTTGTTGCTCGGGTCCACGAAGTGCGTCGTCTCCACGCGCACCGCGAGGCCGTCCGTGGAGACGGCCACCACGTACGGGCCAGCGAAGGCATCCTCTGGTGGGGCACCATCGCCCTGGAAGAGTTCGGGCTGCGGCTCGCCGTCCACCTCGGGCACGCCACGAGGCAACACGCGGTCGTCGAATGAGACCACGCCCACGACGCGCTCCTTGTCCTTGAAGTCGAAGTACTTCTGGATGGGGTCGCCGTGGCCGGTGGTCTGTGGGAGGTCGTCCACGCGGGCGGTGTAGCAGCGTCCGGCGCTGGTGAAGAACCCGATGCTTGCGCGGGTGCTCGCCGCGAGCGCGTGCGCTACGGAGTCGCCTTCGCGGACGCGGATCGCATCCAGCGAGGTGTAGGAGCGCTGCCGCTTGACCCACCCGTCGCGTGTGACGATGACGTACACGTCCTCCGCGATGATGTAGTCCTCGGCACTGTACTCGATGACGGCGTCGGGGCCTTCGATGGCGGTCCGCCGCTCGTCAGCGTACTGCTTCTTGGCGGCCTGTAGCTCCTTTCGGACCATGCCCCACCGCCCGGACTCATCCGCGAGCAGCGCGCGGATCTCGGCCGCGCGGGCCTCCTTCTCTGCGAGTTCGGCGCGGATCGCGTCGATCTCCATCCGCGCCAGTCGATACAGCTTGATCTCCAGCACCGCATCCGCCTGGATCTCGTCGATGCCGAAGCGGTGTCGGAGGCGCTGGTTGGCGTCGGCCTTGTTCTTGGAGGCGCGGATGAGCTTGATGGCCTCGTCCAGCGCGTCGAAGATGACGACGAAGCCCTTCAGGATGTGGATCCGCTTTTCGAGCTGGCGCAGCTCGTGCTCCAGCCGGCGCGTGACGACATCGAGGCGGAAATCCAGGAAGTGCCGGAGCGCCGTCTTGAGGTCCACCTTCTCCGGGCGCGAGACCTCCGGGTTGTCCGTCGGGACGAGGCAGGTCAGGTTGACGTGGAAGCGGCTCTGGAGCGGCGTGTGCTTGAAGAGGTAGGCCATGGCCGCCTCGGCGCTCGCGCCGCGCTTAATCTCCAGCACGACGCGCACTTCGTCGGTGCTCTCGTCGCGCACGTCCACGATCTGCGGCACCTTTCCCGTGCGGATGTGCTCCGCGATCTTCTCGATCAGGCTGGCCTTCGTGAGGCCGTACGGTACCGAGGTGAGGATGACCTTCCCCTTGCCCTCCATCTGGTACTCGCCGCGAAGGTCCACCGTGCCCTCGCCGCGCTCGTAGATGGTCGCGATCTCCTCGGGCGTGTTGAGGATCCGCCCGCCAGTCGGGAAGTCCGGCCCTTTGACGTGCTTGAGGAGCGTGTCCAGGCGGGCGTTGGGGCTCTTGATGAGCGCGATGGTCGCGTCCACCACCTCGGCGAGGTTGTGCGGCGGGATGTTGGTCGCCATGCCGACCGCGATGCCGCTCGCGCCGTTGATCAGCAGGTTCGGGACCGGCGCGGGCAGCACGACCGGCTCGAAGAGGGTGCCGTCGTAGGTCGGGCGGAAGGCAACGGTGTCGTACTTGATCTCCGTGACCAGATGCGCGCCGAGGGCGGTCAGCCTCGCCTCGGTGTAGCGCATGGCCGCGGGCGGGTCGCCGTCGAGCGAGCCGAAGTTGCCTTGGCCGTCTACCAGCGGTGCGCGGAGTGCCCACGGCTGCGCCATGCGGACCATCGCGTCGTAGATGGCGCTGTCACCGTGCGGGTGGTACTTGCCCATCACGTCGCCCACGACCGTGGCGCTCTTGCGGAAGCGGGCGTCCGGACCGAGGCGGAGGTCCTTCGCCATGCAGTACAGGATGCGCCGCTGGACGGGCTTGAGGCCGTCGCGCACGTCCGGCAGCGCGCGGGAGGTGATGACCGAGAGCGCGTAGTTGAGGTAGCGCTCGCGGGCGGTCTCGTGGAGCGGGATGACGTCGACGACGGGCATCGGGGCGGGTCCTGAGCGTGCGGAGAAACGATCCGGCGGAAGCTACTCGCGAGGGGTGCCAGGGCGTGTCACACGTGGGGGACGACGGACCGCAAACGACGGACCATGGGTGGGCTTGGCGAGGGCTCATCCCGCCTCGGTGGCGTACGGGTGAGCTTGTGGAGCACCGAGGCGGGGGCATCCACAGGCACACCGAGGCGGGCACAGCGACGTAGACGCTCCGTACTTTGCGGCCTCCTCCTCGCTTCCTCTCCGATGTCGGTTCTCACGCTTCAGACGCCTCGCCCCTCCATCCTCGACGCCCTCCGTGGCCCCAGCGCCACGATCCTGGCGCAGGTGCTCGGCATCGTCGGGTTTGCCGTGCTCGCGGCGCTCGGTGCGCAGGCGCGGATCTACCTCTGGGAGGTGCCGGTCACGTTCCAGACCCTCGCGGTCTACGGCGCAGGCCTGTTCCTGGGAGGCCGCAACGGGGCGCTCTCGATGCTCCTCTACCTCGCCGCCGGGATGTTCTTCCCGGTGTTCGCGGGCGACGGCTACGGGCCCGCCCTGTTGCTGGGCGCGACGGCGGGCTACCTCTTCGCGTTCCCCGTGGCGGCCCTCGTGGTCGGT
>JBCCPW010000277.1:0-5409 GCA_039024735.1 Bacteroidota bacterium | reverse complement strand
CTGCGGGGCGCCGTCCACGACCTCCGCGAGCAGGACGTGCCGCGCGGTGTGGTCCACGGGCGGACGCTTCCGCTCGAACGGGACCTCGGCGCGGGCGAGGAGCATCGGGACGTACTCGTCGGCGTCGCCATCGAGGACGACCTGGGGCACGTCGATCTGGGGCGGTTCGCTCACGCCTCCCGCCTCGGTGGCGGGCTCGGATGGACCCGTCGCGGCCGGTGCAGGTACCGAGGCGGCCGCACTCGCGGGCGCGCGGGTTGCAGCCTCCGCCTTGCGGTCGGCCATGAGGGTGCCGATCTGGGCACGCGTGAGCGGCCCCGCGAGGTAGCTCAGCACCCAGCGCGTGCCCATCAGCACCGGGGCGTCCTCGTGGACGTTGTGCAGCAGGAACCGCCGCTTCCCGATGCCGGACAGCAGCTGGTCCACCTCGGCACGGTTGAATCCGGACGATTGCGAAGCGCCCTCCAGGCCGTCGAGCAGGCGCTCTTTGTCGCGCTCGGTCTGGAGGCGGCCCACGAACCACGTCCCGCAGTTCGAGAGGGCCTTGTAGTCCATGTCCACCGGGTTTTGCGTCGCGAGGACGACGCCCAGGCCGAACGCTCGCGCCTGCTTGAGCAGCGTCAGAAGGAGCGCCTTGGACGCCGGGTTGCCCTGCGGCGGGAGGTACCCGAAGATCTCGTCCATGTACAGGATGGCCCGCAGCGAGTCCGTGCCGGGCTGGCGGCGCATCCACGCGAGGACCTCCCCGAGGAGGCGCGTCACGAAGAACATCCGCTCTTCATCACCGAGGTGGGCGATAGAGAAGATCGAGATCTGGGGCGTGCCGTCCGGGCCGTGGAAGAAGCGGTCGGCGTCCATCGCCTCGCCCTGTGCCCACGCTGCGAACCCGGGCGATGCGAGAAGCCCGTTGAGCTTCATCGCGAGGCTCGTCCGCTGCTTCGCGGGGAAGAACTGGTCCACGCCCAGCACACCGATGGTCTCGAACGGGGGCGCCTGCAACGCACCGATCAGGTCCGCGAGGGTGAGGCTCCGTCCGGCTACCCACGCGTCGCCGATGACCTTCGCGAGGAAGACGTGCTCCGGGCTGCTCATCGCGTCCGCCTCGATGCCGAGCAGCGTGAGGATGCCGGACACCGAGGCGTCCACGCGCTCAGTGAAGGCTTCGCCGCTGCGCGCGTCGGCGGGGGGGGGGCCAGCGAGCCGAGCACCGAGACGGGCACGCCCGCGTCGGAGCCGGGCGTGTAGATGGTCACGTCGGCGGCATCCTTCAGGCTGCGAATGCGGTCGGGCGACTGATCCCAACTCGCGAGGCCGTTCGTCCACACCTCCGCCTTCTGCGCAGCGAGGGCGTCCGCGTCGATGCCCTCGCGGGTGGCCTCGCCCTCGTCGATCCACGGGCGGAGGTCGCCGGGCGCGAGGTCCGGGAACGTCAGCGCGAGGTTGCCGAGGTCGCCCTTCGGGTCGATGGCGATGACGGGGATCTTGTCCAGCGCGGCCTCCTCGATCAGCCCCACGCCCAGCCCGGTCTTGCCGGAGCCGGTCATGCCGACGATGAAGGCGTGCGTGGTGAGGTCGGCGGAGTCGTAGAGGACCGGAGCGCCGAGGTCCTTGGAGTCAGGGTCGGCTTCTTTGCCGAGGTAGAAGACGCCGAGGCCTTCGAAGGGAGCCGCGTCGGACATGGTGGGTGCGGAAAGAAAAGAGGGGGAGAAGCCGCTGGAATCTCGCGACGGCCCTGCGGCTCTGCCCGCCTCGGTGCGTCCACGGAGGCACCGAGGCGGGATGGGGCTACGCGTCCTTGGGCTGCTGCATCGCGTGGACCTGCTTGAGCAGCACCGACTTCGGCGTGAAGGGCACCGCCGCCATCGCGACCCGCTGCTTGAGCGAGAGCCCGGAGATGACGTCCAACTCGCCCGCCATCATCGCGCGGTAGCCGTCCTCGGCCACACTACGCGAGGTGGCCGCCTCCTGAAACAGATCGGTCTTGTCCATGCCCGAGCGCTGCCCGAACTCCGTCTCGGTGGCGCCCGGCATGAGGGTCGTGACCGTCACGCCGGTGCCGCGAAGCTCCTCCGCGATGGCGTTGCCGAACGAGGTCACGAACGCCTTCGTTGCGAAGTAGACGGCCTGCATCGGCCCCGGCAGGAGGCTCGCGGTGGACGAGTTGTTGAGGATGCGCCCGCGGCCCCTGGCGACCATGTCGGGAAGGAACAGGCGGCAGAGCGCCACGAGGGCGACGACGTTGAGCTGGATCATCGCGCGGTCCGTGGACCACTCGCGCTCGTGGAAGCGGCCCACGCCGCCAAAGCCTGCGTTGTTGATGAGAAGGTCCACCGTGAGGCCCCTCGCGATGACCTCGTCGTAGACCTCCTGCGCGGCATTCTCGTCCGTGAGGTCTTTCGCGAGGACGTGGGCGGTGATGCCGTGGGCGGATTCCAACTCAGAGGCGAGCGCAGTCAGCTTGTCCTCGCGACGGGCGAGGAGAATCAGGTCACCGCCGCGCTCGGCGTGGATGCGGGCAAGGTCGGCGCCGATGCCGCTGGAGGCGCCAGTGATGAGAGCGAGCGAGGGCATGCGTGGGGGTGGGAAGAGACCGGATGCAATGCAGACCCGGCGTCCGAGGTCCCCGCCCGCCTCGGTGCTCGCGTCCGCCTCGGTGCGCCGGTGTCCCCACCGAGGCGGAACGGTTCGTCGTGGTCTCACGCGGTTCGTCCGCTGTGCCTGCGGCTCGTCAACGCGAGACAACCCCTGGCGCGGGGGCTCGATAGGATTCCATCACACCCCCCGTCGCCATGTCCCGTCTTCTCGCCCTTCTCCTCTTCGTCCCTCTGATCGCCGTCGCCCAGGAGCGGGCGGTCGTCACGGGCGACATCCGCGACGGCAACGGCGACCCGCTCCCGTTCGCGACCATCCTCGTCATCGGGCAGGCCCAGGGCGGCGTGGCCGACGCCGACGGCCGGTTCTCCTTCGCGACGACCGCCAGCGGCGCGCACTCCCTCCGGGCCAGCAGCATCGGCTACGAGCCGAGCGAGCGTCGCGTGACGCTCACCCCGGGCGACACCGCCCGCGTCTCGTTCGTGCTCCGCGAGAAGATCCTCGACCTCGGCAGCGCCATCGTCTCGGCGGATGCGTTTGTGTCGGGCTCCGAGGTCGCGGGCTTGAGTCCGCTCGATGTCGTTACCACGCCCGGCGCGGCGGCCGACCTCTTCCAGGCCATCCGGTCATTCCCCGGCCTCTCCGAGGCGGAGGAGGGCGCGGGCCTGTTCGTGCGCGGCGGCGACGTGGCCGAGACCGCCGTGTTGCTGGATGGCGCCCGGCTCCTCCAGCCGTACCGCTTCGAGTCGCCGCTGGGCGGCACGTTCGGGGCCGTCTCGCCGTGGCTGGTGCAGGGCACCCGCTTCTCCACGGGCGGCTTCTCCGCTCGTTACGGCGACGCCCTCTCCGGCGTCCTCGCGCTCGATTCCCAGGACGAGCCGGCGCAGAACGCGCAGACGCTCTCGCTCAGCCTCGCCGCCGCCTCGGCGAGTGCCGACGTGACCCTGGGCAGCGGCGGCCTCCGCGCGGCAGGCAACCAGTCGTTCACTGAGGCGCTCTTCTGGGTCAACGGCCGAGGCGAGGAGTTCGAGCAGGCGCCGCGCTCCACCGAGGGCAGCCTGCTGTTCGCGACGCCCGTCGGCGGCAGCGGACGCGTGAAGGTCCTCGCGATGGGCGGCGTCGACCGCCTCGGTGTGCGCCTGAACGAGCCGTCCTTCGCGGGCGTGTTCGAGAGCGAGTCCGCCGGAGGCCTCGGCCTCGTGGAGTGGACCGACGTGCGCAGCGGCTGGGCGCTCGCCGCGACCGCCTCGGTGGCGCAGCACGGCAGCCAGCAGGCGCTCGGCTCGTTCCGCATCCGCCCGTCCGACCGCTCCGCGGGGCTCCGCGCGACGGCCGAGCGGGAGGTCTCGAAGCGGCTGGTCGTCCACCTCGGTGCCGAGGCGGATCGCGCCCGCTCCGCGTACCAAGGCGAGGTCCCGCTGGGCGAGATCAACGACCCCGACGCGGCCGTGACCGTGTTCGATGAGTCGTACACCGGCACCCGAGGCGGAGCCTGGGCCGAGGCGGAGGCCAAGCTCTCGCGCCGCGTGGCCGTCTCCGCCGGGCTCCGCGCCGACGCCTACTCCGCGCTCCGCGCCGCCACGCTCGATCCCCGCGTCAACGTGTTCGTCGCGCTCGCCGAGGGGACGCGCCTTCGGCTGGCCGCGGGACGCTACGGACAGGCGCCGGACCTCGGCACCATCTCTCTGGCGTCCGCCACCGAGGCGCCCGACCTGGGCGTGCAGCGCGCCACGCACCTCATCGCGGGCATTGTGCACGAGCGCGGCCCGGTCACCCTTCGCGCCGAGGCGTACGCCAAGGACTACCGCGACCTCGTCGTGGAAAGCGGCGGGACCGTCTTCGGCAACGTGGGCACCGGCACCGCGCGCGGCCTGGATCTCTTCGCGCGATGGAGCAGCTTCGACGCCTCGCGCTTCAGCGGGTGGGTCTCGTACTCCCTCCTGGACGCGAGCCGCACGCAGGCCGTCCGAAATGGGGGGGAGGCCGCTCTCGCCGATGGCCCACCGTCCTTCGCCGTGGGCCACACGTTCAACGCCGTCGGCAAGGCGCGGCTGATCGACGGGCTCTCGCTGAGCGGACGCTTCCGCACCGCCCTCGGCCGCCCGATCACGCCCGTCGTGGGCGCGGTCCCGGCCCCCGAAGGCGACTTCTTCTATCCCATCGACGGCGCCCCAGGAAGCGAGACGCTCCCCGCCTACTACCGCCTCGATCTGGCCGCGAGCTACTCCGTCCCCCTCGGAACGGCGGGGTCGCTCGTCCTCTTCGGCGCGATGGACAACGTCCTCAACCGCGCCAACCCGCGCGGCTACCGCTACTCGCAGGACTACGCCTCGCGCACCCTGGAGACCTCTCCGTACCTGCGCTCCGTGTACGTCGGTGCCTCGCTGCTCCTCTCCGGACGCTAACCGCTCCCGCCTCGGTCCCGAGGCGGATCCACAGACAACACCCCACCTATCCACCCCCGCTCCCATGCGATCCCTTCTCGTCCTTCTCGCCGTTCTCCTCGCGCTCCCCGCAGCCGCCCAGGACTTCCTCACCCAAGGCCGCGAGGCCCTCGCCCGCGCCTCGTACCAGTACGACGCTGACTCTCTTCTCACCGCTCGGGGCCTGCTCTCCCTCGCCGCTACCGCCGAGGGTCCCGAGGCGGACTGGGCCACGTACTACGCCGCCCTCGCGGACTATCGCCTCGCGACGGTCTTCTGGGCCTCCGACCCGGAGCGCGCAGACGAGCACGCCCTCCAGGGCACCAATGCCATCGCTGAGCTTCGCCGCGAGGACAGCGATGACCCCGTGCTCAACGCCGAGGCGGCGGCTCTG
>JBCCPW010000276.1:0-5426 GCA_039024735.1 Bacteroidota bacterium | reverse complement strand
GGCGGAGACATCGGGTGACTATGCCGACGCCGCGCTCCTGGCGTCCATCGGTGCAACCGGCTTCCGCACCGAGATGCGCGTCCGGGGCTTCGCCTTCGCAGCCGACGAGCCCGCGAGTGTCGGCGGGACGGAGACCGCCCCGACGCCCTACGACTACCTCGCGGCAGCGCTCGCCTCGTGCACGGCCATGACGCTGCGGATGTACGCGGGCCGAAAGAACCTCCCGTTGGACGGCGTGGACGTGACCGTCACCCACGAGAAGGTCCACGCCGAGGACTGCGCCGCCTGCGAGGCCGACGGCTCCAAACTGGACCAGCTCACGCGCGTCATCGCCATCCGGGGCAACCTGGACGACTCCACCCGCGAGCGGCTGCTGGAGATCGCAGATCGGTGCCCGGTCCACCGGACACTGGAAAGCGACATTCGGGTGGTGACGGTCGCGGCGTAACGGGTCCCGGTCGGCTCCGCCTCGGTACCGAGGCGGGAGAGGCTACGGGACAGGGACACCGGGCCACGCCTCTCGGAGGGCGTCGCGGAACGCCGTGTCGAGACGAGCATGGTTCGGGGTCGCGGGAGGCATGGACGACGCGAGCGTCTCCAGATCCGCCAACTCCTGCTGGATGTACCTCTGGAGCGTCTCGATGGGAGGCCGTCGGTCCCCCTCGGCTCCGGCCCGTTTCTCCTCCAGCAGACGCCCGATGGCATCGCGAACGTCACCGGCCGGGAGTAGCCGCTCAACCAGCGTCTCGAACTCCATCGGCGGCGGTGCTCCCGGATCCGCCTCGATCCAGCGGCAGCACAGGATGGGCCGGAGCACGTAGAAGTACTTCTTCGGGCGGACACGCTCGCCGCGGAGTTCCGCGCGGTAGTTGGAGCGCGCCATGCTCCAGTAGTGGTAGAAGCACGAACGGCGCGAGTAGAAGTCGGGAGTGAGCGCCCGCATGTTCTCCGCGATGCCGGTGGTCTCCTGGTAAACCAGCGGCGAGCGAAGCCACTCCAGCAGCGGAGGATTGCTCTTCGCGAAGAGCCCGAGCGCCTTCTTGATGTCCCAGCCGCTCACATCAAACATCCCCTCAATCGGAGGCTCGATCACATCTCGTCCGGGACGGATCGAGAGGTACCACGCGGGATGGCGGACATACAGAAACCGTGCGTCGACATCGCTGTCGCGAGAAGCGAACCCCCATGCTCGGCTCCCGGACTCGACAGCGTAGACCACGCGAACCTCATGCTCCCGTTCAATCGCGGCGAGACGCTGCCGCACCTCGGGGCGGGGGATCTGATCGGGGGCGAGATCGAGCATGCGGGAAGCTATCGTTCCATCCGCCGCCTCGGTACCGAGGCGGGCCCATCACACCAGACGGTCCGGACCTAGCGCCTCGCGGAGGCTCTGTTCCGTCTCGTCATCGAACGCAACCAGTACAATCCGCTCGGGTCCCTTCCGCTCTCGCTGGAAGGCACGCGCGGTGTCCACCGCGATCCTTGCCGCCTCGGTGACAGGAAATCCGAAGGCGCCGGTCGAGATGGCGGGGACGGCGACGCTCTGAGCACCCACGCCCACCGCGAGCACCAAGCTCTCGCGATAGGCACTCGCGAGGAGACACCGTTCGTCGCCCGTCCCGCCGTCCCACACCGGCCCGACGGCGTGGATGACGTGCTCGGTACCGAGGCGGAATCCCGGTGTGATGCGGGCCTCGCCGACCGGGCACCGAACACCCGGAGACACCTCGGGAAGCTGCAGGCACGCCTCCAGCAACGCGGGCCCCGCGGCCCGATGGATCGCACCGTCCACGCCACCGCCTCCCGAAAGGGAGCGATTCGCGGCCGTGACGATGGCGTCCACTTCCAACCGCGTGATGTCCCCGCTCCACACGCCGATCGTAGGACCGAGGGCCGTCAGGCGCTCGCGGATCTCCGCTCGGATGGCGCCCATGTGCCGGTCGTACACGTCGTCGGGTCCGTACGGGCCACCGCCGTGGCGCTGCGCCCGTTGGGTGCGGAAGTGCTCGATCCGAAGTTCGTGGACCGAGAGCGCGCCGAGCCCCTCATCCTTGGCGCGATGCATGATCTCGACCATCGTCTCGTGATCTCCCGCCTCGGCGTAGCCATCAAACACCCGAAAGTAGGCGGATGCATCGCGCCCGCCAGGAGGCGGCACACGCGAACGCGTCAGCGCGACGGTCGGGAGCGCACGCTTCACCCCTCAGCGGGCACCCAGCGCCCTCGGTTCACGATGCCCCACGCCCGGCCCACCATCTCAGCTCCCACGAACGGCGTGTTCTTGCTTTTCGACTGGATGTGGTGCGCCTCGAAGGTCCAGCGCGTGTCGGCGTCGAACACGGTCAGTTCCGCCTCGGCGTCCTCCACGATGCGCGGCACGGCCAGCCCAAGAATCTCGCGCGGCGCGACGGTCAGCTTGTGGACCGCATCGCGGATAGACAGCACGCCCGGGGCGATCAGATCGCGCCCGACGAGCCCCCAGCACGTCTCCAGGCCCAGGATGCCGAACGGCGCCTCGATGTACTCCACCTCCTTCTCGAACGGCGCGTGCGGCGCGTGGTCCGTTGCAATCACGTCGATGGTGCCGTCCGCGAGGCCGTCTTTGATGGCCTGCACGTCCTCCTCGGTGCGGAGCGGCGGGTGCATCTTGGTGTGGGTGTCGTAGTGGCTATCGGCCACGGCTTCGTCCGTGAGCGCCCAGTGGTGCGGGCACGCCTCGGCGGTGATCGGGATGCCACGAGCCTTGGCCCGCCGCACGATGTCCACGGCTCGCGCGGTCGAGATGTGGCAGACGTGGACGTGCCCGCCGGTGAACTCGGCGAGCAGCGCGTCGCGTGCGATCATGGCCTCTTCCGCGAGGCCCGGGATGCCGGGCAGACCGAGGCGGGTCGCGACGGCCCCCTCGTTCATGTGGCCGTGGTCGGCGTTGAGCGTCAGGTCCTCCTCGTGCCCGAGGATGGGCCGCCCGAGCGTCCGGGCGTACTCCAGCGCACGGCGCATCAGCCCCCCGTGCTGGACCGGCGACCCGTCGTCCGAGAACGCGACGGCGCCGCCCTCGGCCATGTCCCCCATCTCGGCCATCTCGTGCCCCTCGCGCTTCTTCGAGACCGTCCCGATGGGATGCACCGCCACGGGCAGGTCCCGCTGCCGCGAGAGAACGAACTCCACGACATCGCGCGAGGCGATGGGCGGCTCGGTGTTGGGCATGCACGCGACCGCCGTGAAGCCGCCCCACGCCGCCGCCCGCGCGCCCGTCTCGATGGTCTCCTTGTGCTCCTGTCCGGGCTCGCGGAAATGGACGTGCATGTCCATCCAGCCCGGCGAGATCAGCTTGCCGCTCACGTCCACCACCTCGGCCCCCTCCGCCTCGGGGCCGAGATCGTCACCGAGGCGGGCGATGCGGCCGTCGCGGAGGAGCACATCAGCGCGATGGGTGCGGCCGTCGGCGAGATCGAGGAGGGAGCCGCCGGAGAGGAGAAGGTCGGGCATCGGTCAGGAGAGGGCGCGTGGGAAGCTACCCCTCCTCGGCGCCTCGCCGTAGGTTGGTGGCTCCGCCTCGGTCCGATATGCGCGGCTTGCTGCTCCTTCTCTCCACGCTCGCGCTGTCCGCCTGCGTCTCCACCCAGCCCGCCTCGGTGGCAACCCCCGAAGGCCGCGCGTCTCTCAACGAGCGCGCCGACCGGGGGCACCCGGTCCTCGCGCTGTGGGGCGAGCGCGGACGCCAGGTCCGCGACCTCCGCATCGACGCCGATTCTGCGCGATGGGTGGACAAGAAGACCGAGGAGGCACGCTCGGCTCCGACCGACCAGATCGAGGCCATCACGTTCCGGCGGGACGGGCGCGGCGCGCTCAAGGGGATGGCCGTTGGAGCCGGACTCGGCGCATTGCTGGGCCTGTACCTCGACGTCCAGGCCGCTGGAGCCACAGGGTTCATTGATTTCCCGCCCGGCTTTTGGACGCTCGGCACGGCGGTCGGCTTCGCGCCCTTCGGCGCGATGGGTGGCGCCATCCACTCCGACCGCGACGTGCACCGCATCGTCCCGCCCGGCATCACGCCGAAGGCCGGGGTCTCCACCGAGGCGGCGTCGCGACATGCCCTCTCGGACGAGGCCCCGCCTCGGTGCGTCGTCCCGATGGTGTGCGCCGCGAGCGCGATTGACGCGGGATTCCTAACGCGTGATACGGATTCCGCGCCCTGATGTCGGGATGTGCCCCAGAGGACGACGGACCACAGACGACCGACCACGGGCATACGGTGGTCTGTTGTCCGTGGTCTGTGGTCCCGCCACACACGGAGACCGAACGGCATGCAGACATCAAGGCCATGAGACGGTACGAGTCTCCCCCTGGCTCCCTCAAGCGCCACGCATCACCGATCTGAACCCCGGCACGATTCCCGCGCCGCAGCACTAGTCGGCGTCGGAGCCGAGGAGTTCGCGCCGCACGAGGTCGAGCGCGAGCGTCACGGTAAGGCCAATGTTGACGCCTCGGTCGGTGGTGAGCGTGAACCGCCGCGCGCGGTCTCCCCATGGAGTTGACGCTGCGATCCAGACTGTCCCCACCGGTTTGTCTGGGGTTCCACCGGTCGGTCCCGCGATGCCGGTCGTCGCGAGGCCGAGGTCGGCACCGAGGCGGGCTCGGGCACCGCGCGCCATCGCGAGGGCCACGGGCTCGCTGACCGCGCCGTGCGTCTCCAGGTCGTCGTCCGAGACGCCCAGGAGCCCCTGCTTGATCGCGTTGGAGTACGCCACGACGCCGCCTACCAGATAGTCACTCGCGCCGGAGATCCGGGTCAGCCGTGCCGCGATGGCGCCGCCGGTGCAGCTCTCGGCCAGCGCGATGGTCCGCCCCCGCGCGCGGAGCATCTCGCCCACCACGGCTTCGAGCGAGGTCGCGCCCTCGCCGAACACGAGGTCTCCGATCCGCTCGCGGACGACCGAGGCGGCCGCGTGTACCCGCGCCTCCGCCTCGGCCACGTCGTCTCCGCGCGAGGTCAGCCGGATGCGGACCGTCCCCAAACTGGGGAGGAACGCCAGGCCGACTCCCTCGGCGGGCGTCTCGGCGAGCGGCCCCAGATCGTCCGCGATGTCGCTCTCGCCCTTCCCGACGGTCAGCAGGGTCCGGTGAACGACCGCGCCCGGCCGCATCTCGCGCAGCCGTGGCTCCACGGCCTCCCGCCAGATCGCCTTCATCTCGTACGGCACGCCGGGCAACGCCACGCTCACGCGTCCGTTGGTCGGCGCCCAGAGACCCGGGGCTGCCCCCTTCGGATTGGGAAGCGCATCAACCCCCTCGGGCACGTCGGCCATCCGCTTGCGCAGAGCGTTGAGCGTCCGGCCTCGGAGGGTGTAGCGCTCCAGCAGGGCCTGCTCCACCTCGGCGTTTCGGTGGAGCGCAACACCGAGGTGGTTGGCGAGGGCATCGCG
>JBCCPW010000275.1:0-5426 GCA_039024735.1 Bacteroidota bacterium | reverse complement strand
GCGACCGCAAGCTCAAGAAAACCGGCGACGATCTGACGCTCACGCTCCGCCGCACGCCCGACGTGCTGAAGGCCCTCGGCGAGCGCCGCACCGACCACCAAACGCTCGTCGGGTTCGCGCTCGAAACGCACGACGCCGAGGCGAACGCCCGCGCCAAGCTCCAGACCAAGCATCTGGACTGGATCGTCCTGAACATCCAGGGCGAGGAGGGCGCAGGCTTCGGCACCGGTACGAACCGGGTCGTGCTGCTCGGCCGCGACGGCCAGCGCGTGGACGTGGCCCGCGCGCCCAAGCGCGAGATCGCGCGGGCCATCCTAGACACGGTCGCCGCACCCGCCGCGTCATGAACCGCCGCTACCTCGCCCTCGGCGACTCGTACACCATCGGGGAGGGCGTACTGCGCGAGGGCACGTGGCCGCACCAACTCGCCGCCCGCCTCGGTGATCGCGTGGACCCGCCGGAGGTCATCGCGCAGACCGGCTGGACCACCGACGAACTGGACGCCGCCATCACCGAGGCGGACCCGCGCGGCCCGTTCGCGCTCGTCACGCTGCTCATCGGCGTGAACGATCAGTACCGAGGACGAGCGGTGGACTCGTACCGTGCGGGCTTCAACGGGCTTCTGGAACGGGCCGTCGGATTCGCGGGAGGCGAGGCTCGGCGTGTCGTCGTCGCGTCGATTCCCGATTGGGGGCGAACCGCGTTCCAGCCACGCGACGACCGCGAGCGCACCCGCGACCAGATCACCCGCGAGGTGGACACCTTCAACGCAACCGCCCGCGAGATCACCGAGGTGGGCGGGGCCGCGTGGGTGGACCTCACGCCGCTCTCGCGCACGCAGGGCGCGATGACCGTCGCCGACGACCTCCACCCGACCGCCGAGGCGTACGCGGCGTGGACGGACCTCCTTCTCCCCGCTGCCCGCGTGGCGCTTCGATGACGCCTCTTGATTTCGGCACCGACCTCGTCCGCGCCCACACCACCGAGAAGGTGTACGGCCGGGCCGAAGCCATCGTGGCCGCAGAGGACATCCTCCGCCTCGTCCGTCGCGGGGACCGTCTCGAAGCGGCCGTCCAGGGGTCCGATGTGCGGCCGTATCGCGTGCGCGTCCCGCTCACGGCGCGAGGGGTCGGCGATCCGAGGTGCACGTGCCCGTACAGCTTCGGAGGGTGGTGCAAGCACGTCGCGGCAGTGATGCTGTCCGCCATCGAGATGCCGCACTCCATCGAGGTGGAGCCCCCGCTGGACGAGATCATCGAGGCACAGACCGAGGCGGGTGTGAAGGCGGCGCTCCTCGCGCTCGCCGAGGCCCATCCCGAGATGGCCGATGAGATCGAGGCGCGAGTCCAGGGGCTGGAGTACGAGCCGCCGGAGTGGGATCTCGGCGACGACTACGGGTGGTGACCCTCGCGAGATTTCCGACCGCGCTTGGCTGGAAGCCCGGAGGCAGAGCGCCTAGCTTGCTCCCCCGGGACGACGCACGCTCCGGGATCCTGCTCGCGCCCGTGTCCGACGCTCCCACCGCCCCGGCTGACTCCCCCGAACGGGTCGCGTTCGACCCCGCCGAGGCCATCCGGCAGGCGCGCGCGTTCCTCGCGATGCAGGCGGAAATCGCCGGGACGATACGCTACCTCGGACCCGACACCGCCTCGGCGCCGTCCGACTCTCCCCGCCTCGGTGCCTCGGCGGATGCGGCGGACACGCCCGTGCAGACGCCCCACGGGGGGTCTCTTTCCCCGAGCCCCTCCGTCGCTCCCGCTCTCACCGAGGCGGACGCTCCCGCCGCCCCGACACCCTCCGACGACACCGTGCCCGACCTCTTCGGCGCTCTCCCTGACCCCAGCCAAGACCTCACGCTCTCGCCGTACCAGCGAATCGAGAGCCTCATCCCCGAGGAGCATCCTCTCCGCGCGATGACCTCGCTGGAGGAGATCCACGCGTGGCTCTCCGAGACGGTCCTCGTGCCCATCGATGAGAACCGGATCAACCCAGTCCTCGGCACCGGCCCGGCAGACGCGGACCTGATGATCATCGGCGAGGCGCCCGGTGCAGACGAAGACAAGACGGGCGAGCCGTTCGTGGGCCGCGCGGGACAGCTCCTCAACAAGATCCTGGACGCCATCCTGTTCGACCGGGACGAGGTTTACATCGCCAACATCCTCAAGAGCCGCCCGCCCAACAACCGGGACCCGCTCGCGGCCGAGGTGGAGGCGCACATCCCGATCCTGTACAAGCAAATCGCGCTCATCCAGCCCAAGGTGATCCTCGCCGTCGGCAAGAGCGCGGGGAACGGGCTGCTGGGCCGCACGTCCAGCCTCGCGAGTTTGCGGGGCACCTTCCACGACTACTACGGGATCCCGCTGATGGTGACTTACCACCCGGCGGCGCTGCTCCGCAACCCGCAGTGGAAGCGCCCGACGTGGGAGGACGTGAAGCTCCTCCGCACCCGCTACGACGAGATCGGCGGCTGCTCCCGTCGCTCCGCCTGACCCCGCCTCGGTCTGCTCCACGACCCCACCGAGGCGGAGACCCCGCCTCTCGCGCTAGCCTGCCCCGATGGCCGAGTTCCCGGATCTCAACCCGCCCCTGCCGGACGACGAGCCGCCCCGCCCCCTCCGCATCGATGATGCAGGGCACGACTTTGGGCTCGCGCAGTTGACCGGTGGCAACCGGGGCCAGCAGCGGCGTCCCGCAAAGGTAGTCCCCATCCGGGAGCAGGCGGGCCGGATGCCTCCGCAGGCGCAGGACGTGGAGCGCTCCGTCCTCGGTGCGTTGCTACTGGAGCGCGAGGCCATCCCCAAGGCCATCGAGATCCTCCCGGCGGACTCGTTCTACGATGGGCGCCACACCAAGATCTACGCGGCCATCCAGGCGCTCTTCGAGCGGGCCAACCCGGTCGACCTCGTCACGCTCTCCGAGGAACTCAAGCGCCGAGGCGACTACGAGACCATCGGGGGGTACTACCTGACGGAGTTGACCACGAGCGTCGCGAGCGCGGCCAACGTGGAGTACCACGCGCGGATCATCGCGGAGAAGAGCCTGCTCCGCAAGCTCATCACGACGATGACCGGCGTCGTTGGCGAGGCCTACGACCCGACGACCGACGCCTTCGACCTGCTGGACCGGGCCGAGCGCGAGATCTTCCAGATCTCGGAGTCGCAGCTTCGCAAGGGCGCCATCTCCATGATGAGCGCGGTCAAGGACACCCTCTCGCACCTGGAGAGCATCCACGGGCAGACGCAGGGCGTAACGGGCGTGCCCTCCGGGTTCACCAACCTGGATGCCCTCACGGGCGGCTGGCAGAACTCGGACATGGTGGTCATCGCGGCCCGGCCCTCCATGGGCAAGACGGCCCTCAGCCTGGCCGCCACGCGAAACGCCGCGTTGCACCCTGAGAAGCCGACGGGTGTGGCCTACTTCTCGCTGGAGATGAGCGCCCAGCAGTTGGCCCAGCGCCTGCTCACCTCGGAGGCTCGCGTGGATGCACAGGCCGCCCGCACCGGCCGCCTCCACGACGACGACTGGCCCAAGCTGGCCCGCGCGGCTGGACGTCTCTCCGCCGCCCAGATCTTCATCGACGATACGCCCGGCCTCGGGATTCTGGAGCTTCGCGCCAAGTGCCGCCGCCTCAAGGCCGAGCACAACATCGGGCTGGTCATCGTGGACTACCTGCAGCTGATGCACGGGACGGTCCAGAGCAAGGGCGCCAACCGCGAGCAGGAGATCGCGCAGATCAGCCGCTCGCTGAAGGGCCTCGCGAAGGAACTCGACGTGCCCGTCCTCGCGCTGAGCCAGCTCTCGCGTGCTGTGGAGTCCCGTCCGGACAAACGGCCGCAACTGTCCGACCTGAGAGAATCCGGGTCCATCGAGCAGGACGCTGACGTGGTCATGTTCATCTACCGCGCGGAGCGGTACGGTATCACGGTGGACGATCAGGGCAACTCCACCGAGGGCCTCGGCGAACTCATCATCGGGAAGCAGCGCAACGGGCCCGTGGGCACCGCGAAGGTGGCGTTCGTCAACCAGTTCGCGCGGTTCGAGAACCTGACGAGCTACGTCGCCTCGGATCCGTACGGCGGCTACGGAGGAGCCGACCCGTACGGGGACTCGCCCTACGGCGGCGCGGGCGATGGCACCGGTCTGCCCCCGAGTGGCGGGCCGCCACCGCTCCCCCCGCCCGCGACCGACGCGCCGTTCTGAGCGCGCCCGCCTCGGTGCGCCTGCGGGTAGGACCGAGGCGGAGCTACCGAGCGCGCTGCCCCCCGTTGAGCCAGCCCGGCGTCGCGTCGCCCGTTGTCCATCGGAAGTCGTTCGCCTCGCGGCCGGTGCCGACGAGGTGGAGCGAGGTGCCAGGCGCCGCGTCCGACGATTGACTCACGCCGATGTCCGTGAACGCGACGCCGAGCGCCTGCATCGGGCCCTCCCACGAGACCGCCGTTGCGACCGAGCCGTCTGGGGCGAGGAGCGCGGCGCCGTCTGGGCTGCCGTTCTGGAGGCCGGGCACCGGCACCCATTCTGCACCGAGGCCGTCTCCGACGAGCGTGCCGGAGAGCGCGACGGTCTGGTAGACCTCGCCACCGGCGCCATTGACGAGTGCGAGGGTCCAGCCGTCCAGCGCGGCGCCATCCGGTCCGGCAATCTCGATGCCTTCCCCGGTGTCCTCGCCTGCGTTGTCGTAGTGGATCTCGTTGATCCAGAGCGGCCCGCCGGTCGCCTCGGTCCGCCTCGGTGCCGAGGCGGGAGAGGGCGAGGCGACGGTCCCGCCGTTCCAGATCCGGTCGGCAAGGACGGGATCCAGAACGAAGGGATTCTCGGTGCCCTGGAGGCTCGCGACCCACGTGTTCCGTCGGCGCTCGCGGTCGTCGGGGGGATCGGCGCGGTTCCAGGCGAGCAGGTCGTCCTGCATCGTGCGGAAGAAGGCGGCATCCACGAACTCGGGGTAGGTCGCGAGGACGTAGAAGACCGCGCGCGCTACATCGCCCTTGCGGTCCTCGCGCGGCTCAAACCGGCTCTGCCCCCGCTCGCTCCACGTGCCGATGGCGAGATCCGGTGTGCGGGACTGCGTCTCCTCGCCTCGGTGCCAGGCATCGGCCAGGGGGTCCGGCACCTCGCCGAAGGGCAGGTTGCCACGCGAGGAGTTGACGGCCTCGCGCGACGGGAAGACGTGGTGGAGGTCGCTTCGGAGCGGTTCCGACCGGGCGCCCATGGACTGCGGCCAGACGTGCTCCGCGTTGAGACCGAGGCGGGCGGCCTCGCGCGAGGCGTCGCCCGAGCCGAGGGTCACGCAGTGGTCCGTGTACAGGCCGCAGAGGGCGCCGGTCGTGAGCTGTTCCCACGCGTAGAGTTCGTCTCGGGCGCGGCCGTAGCCGAGGGTGCGAGCGGGCGAGAACTCCCGATCCAGAACCGCGAGAAGCTCCGCGTCGGGC
>JBCCPW010000274.1:0-5432 GCA_039024735.1 Bacteroidota bacterium | reverse complement strand
TCGCTACGCCATGGACACGACGCGCATCCAGCGCGACCTGGGGTGGGAGCCGGAGGAGACCCTCGCGACCGGCCTCGCGAAGACCGTGGACTGGGTCCTCGCGAACCAGGACTGGCTCGCGGCCATCGCCGAGGAGAAGGACCTCGCCGGATGGATGCGTCTCCAGTACGACGACCCCGATGTGTCTTTCCGCCTCGGCACCGAGGCGGACCCGGCGACGGACACCCCCCGCGTATGAAAGGCATCCTCCTCGCCGGGGGGCACGGCACGCGCCTCCGTCCGCTGACGCTCGTCCAGAGCAAGCAACTCCTCCCGGTCTACGACAAGCCGATGGTCTACTACCCGCTCAGCACGCTGATGCTGGCGGGGATCCGCGAGGTGCTCGTCATCTCGACGCCGCAGGCTCTCCCGGGCTTCCGCCGCCTCCTCGGGTCGGGCGAGGCGTGGGGGATGCGGTTCGCGTACGCCGAGCAGGACGAGCCACGCGGACTGGCCGACGCCTTTCGGATCGGACGGTCCTTCGTCGGGGACGACCCGGTGTGCCTCATCCTGGGGGACAACCTGTTCTACGGAAGCGGCCTTTCCGCCTCGGTGCAGCGGGCCGCACGCCTGACGGAGGGTGCGTGCGTCTTCGCGTACCCCGTCCGAGATCCCGAACGCTACGGCGTGGTCGAACTCGACGAGACGGGTCGCGCGGTCTCCATCGAGGAGAAGCCCGAGCGGCCTCGGTCCAACCTCGCTCTGGTGGGGCTGTACTTCTACGGACCGGACGTGGTGGATGTGGCAGCCGGTCTTTCCCCCTCGGCGCGAGGCGAACTGGAGATCACGGATGTGAACCGCACCTACCTCGACCGAGGCGGTTTGGCCGTCGAAGTTCTCGGGCGCGGGGTCGCGTGGCTCGATGCCGGAACGCACGAGTCGCTGCTGGAGGCCTCGCAGTTTGTTCACGCGGTCCAGGCTCGTCAGGGACTCCTGATTGCGAGCCCGGAGGAGGTGGCGTACCGGATGGGCTACATCGACGCGGGCCAACTCCTGGCCTTGGCGGAGCAGGTTCGAGGCACGGCGTACGGCGACGCGCTCGTCTCCATCGCGACACGAACGGGGGGCACCTCCTGAGGGCCAGTTGGGGGCCACGCCCCGTCTGGAATCCGAGGGGGTGAGCAGGTGGCGCCCCTATATTCACGCGCTGCCTCCACGCGGACCCTTCGAGCGCTATGGCCACGCCCTTCTCTCCCCACACGCGCCCGCGCCAGGAGCGCCCGGATGCTCCGATCCTCGTGGAGGAACCGGTCTACGTCCGCGATGCGCAGGCAGGCGACATCGACCTGCGCGAGATCATCGACTTGGCGGTCCGGGGGAAGTGGATCGTGCTGGGCACGCTCCTCGCCATCCTTCTGCCGACGGCCCTCTACACGATGTGGCAGCCGAGCGTCTATCAGGCGACGGCGACGATCATGGTGGAGGACAACGACGACGCCCAGGCGGTTCTCCCGGGAACGAGCCAGAACAACCCGCTCATCGAGGCGGAGCCCAATCTCCAAAACGAGATCCTTGTGTTGGAGGAAGACCTCGAACTCGCGGAACTCGCGGCACGGCAGGTGCTCCAGTACGAGCGTGACCCTGAGATGCAGCGGCCTCTGACGATCCTGCGGCAGGCATCGCTGGAGGGACCGGCGACCGTTCGAGGGGTCGGGCTGTTGCTGCAAGGACGCTTCATCCGGTCGCAAGCAGCGGGCCAGGACACGGACGCCATCCGCGTGACGGCCCGAAGCCAGAACCCCGGTGAGGCGGCGCTCCTCGCCAACATCATGGCCGACGCGTTCGTGAACGTGGCGCAGACATCCAGCCGAGGCGGGGTGTCGGCGGTGGTGGCGTTCCTGGAAGAACAGGTGGCCGACAAGGACGAGCGGCTTCGCGAGGCAGACGCGGCCGTGGAGGGCTACATGAACCGGACGGGGGCCATCGCGCTGGAGGAAGAGACCACCGATCTCGTCTCCAACCTCGGCACCCTGGACGGTGAGATCGACGCTGTGGGTGTCGAGATCCAGACGACCCAGGCCACCATCGCCGCCACCCGCGAGCAGATTCGGCAGATGGAGAGTCGGCAGGTGGATGTGGTGACGGACGTGTCGCCAGATGAACTCGCGGCGGCACGCGCGGAGCTAGCGCAAGAGGAGGCCTTTATCGCGCTGTACGAGCTTCGGAACCCGGACGTTGAGGGGGAGATGGACCCCGAAGTCGCGCTCCGCTACGAGCGTCGGGACCGGCTCAACGAGCAGATCCGCCGTGCAGGTGAGCGGGCAGTTGCCTCTGGAGCTGTCCGGACCACCGAGGCGACCATCGAGAAGCTGGAGACGCTCCGCGCCGCGTTGGCGGATGCTGAGATCCGTCTCGAAGGGCTCCGGGCGCAGCAACGCTCGCTCGGACAGAACATCTCGCAGCGCGAGAGTGAACTCGCTCAGGTGCCGACCCAGGCGACGACGCTGGCCCAATTGGAGCGCGAGCGGATGGCTGCGGAGCAGACCTACTCGTCACTGGAGGCGAAGCTGCAGGAAGCACGCGTGGCGGAGCAGAGCGAACTCGGGTACGCCCGCGTGATGCGGCCCGCTCTCGTGCCCGTGGACCCTTCGGGCCCCAACCGGCCTCGCAACATTATCCTCGCCATCTTCCTGGGCCTCGCGTTCGGCATCGTCTTCGCCGTCGCGCGGGTGCGCTTGGACCATCGCCTCTTCCGCCCGGACGATCTCCAGAACCTCGGTCACGCGCTCATCGGCACCATCCCGGACACCGACGGGATCATCAAGAAAGACTTCGGCGGCAAGGAGTTCATCACCGTGGACGGCAGGGAGGTGGACGCCCACCTCGTGACCCTCCTCAACCCGATGGCGACGGCGAGCGAGACGTATCGAGCCCTCCGCACGAGCGTCCAGTTCTCCCGTCCGGATGCGGTCATCGAGACGCTGCTCGTGACGAGTCCGAATCCGGGGGAGGGCAAGTCGGTGACGGCGGCGAACCTCGCCGTGGTCATGGCGCAGAGCGGCCGAAAGGTGCTCCTCGTCGATAGCGACCTCCGCCGCCCGACCGTCCATCGCAAGTTTGGCCTCTCACGCGAACCTGGGCTCGTCCAACGGCTGTTCAAGGACATCCCGATGACCCTTGCCAGCTTCGAGGAAGTGGCGGACGACCTCTACGTCCTCCCCGCCGGGACCCTCGCGCCCAACCCGTCGGAGCTGTTGGGCTCCAAGCGGATGCGAGACCTGATCGACGAGTTCAAGGCTCACTTCGACGTGGTCATCTTCGATGCGCCGCCCGTTCTCGCGGCCACCGACGCCGTGCTTCTCTCCACCCAAGTGGACGCCACGCTACTCGTCGTCCGCTCCGGTCAGACGCGGGATTACGAGTTGGAGTCCGCCTCGGACGCGCTCGCCAGCGTGGGAGCCAAGACGATCGGCACGGTGCTCAACGGATTCCACGTCTCCAAGGCCTACGGCTACCGCTACAAGTACGCCTACCGCTACGGCGGCGACTACGCGTACGGCTCCAGCCAGCGCCGGAAGTAGCCCTCGTTCCCACCGTTTCGCGTCCGCAGGGGGCGCCCGAGTCCTCGTATGCGCCTCCTCCTCGGTGTTCTCGCCGCTTTTCTTCTGGCCCTTCCCGCCTCGGCGCAGGAGCCGACTGGCCCGGAGTACGTGGGGGCCGTCCCGACGAACTCCGTCAACCATTACTACTTCGCGCAACCTGCCGAACTGACGAAGCGGATCTCGGTGTGGGGCACGGTCCGGTCGCCGGGGACCTACTTCGTGCGCCGAACCGTGGATCTGGAAGGCATCCTCTCGCTCGCGGGCGGACCCTCCCTTTCGCCTCGTCAAGAGGACGTGGACCGGGTGGTCACCATCCGCGTGTACCGGCTCGAAAACGACCAGCGGATCCTGGCGTACGAGGAGACGCTCGTGGACATGATTGCCGAGCCGGGGGCCTACCCGGAGTTGCTGGAGGGCGACGTGGTGGAGGTGGAGACCGTTGAGGACCGACAGTGGACCTTCCGCGACACCGTGACGGTGGTCGGCGCGGTGGCGACGACCATCGTGGCGATCGAGCGGCTGGTCAACCTCGCAAGCGGACGCTAGCCCCGAGGGCTCACAGGCTCCTTCCGCCTCGGGACCGAGGCGGGAACGGACGAGACACCAGATTCCGATCTCGTCGCTAGCTTCGCGCCTGACTTCCCGATTTCATGTCTCGACCTGTCCTCGTCACCGGCGCTGCCGGATTCATCGGCTTCCACGTGGTTCAGCGCATCCTCGCGAGGGGCGAGCGCGTGGTGGGCACGGACAACCTCAACGACTACTACGACGTCCGGCTGAAGCAGGCCCGCCTCGGTGAGTTGATGGATCGCCCGGGGTTTTCCTTCCGCGAGGTGGACGTGGCGGACCGAGGCGGGATGCAGGCCGTCTTCGACACCGAGAACCCCGACCGCGTGGTGCATCTCGCCGCGCAGGCGGGCGTGCGGTACTCGCTGGAGAATCCCCACGCGTACATCGACGCCAACCTCGTCGGGTTCGCGAACGTGCTGGAGGGCTGCCGTCACGGCGAGGTGGAGCACCTCGTGTTCGCGTCGTCGTCGTCGGTGTACGGCGCCAACCGGAACGCGCCCTATCGCGAGGCACACGGCGCGGATCACCCCGTCTCGCTCTACGCCGCGACGAAAAAGGCCAACGAGGCCATGGCGCACGCCTACGCGCACCTGTACGGTCTGCCGGTCACGGGCCTGCGCTTCTTTACGGTCTACGGCCCGTGGGGGCGTCCGGACATGGCCTACTTCCTCTTCGCGGAGGCCATCGAGGAGGGGCGGCCGATCCAACTCTTCAACGAGGGCCGGATGCGGCGCGACTTCACGTACGTGGACGACATCGCCGAGGGGGTCGTTCGCACCCTCGACCGTCCCGCCGAGGCGGACCCGGAGTGGAGCGCGCAGGCCCCTTCGCCGGAGAGCGCTGCGGCTCCCTACCGCTTGTACAACATCGGCAACGACCAGCCCACGGACCTGATGACGTTTGTGACGACGCTGGAGCGTCTCATGGGACAGGAAGCCGAGAAGGTGCTTCGACCGATGCAACCGGGCGATGTGCTGGAGACGCACGCGAGCGTGGACCGGCTTCGCGAGGCCGTGGGGTTCCGGCCAGACACGAGTCTGGAGGACGGCCTCCGCGCGTTCGTGACGTGGTACCAGGAGGTGTGGCTCCCGATCAAGCGAGGCGAGCGCCGGCCACAGCCCGCTGAGGTGTAGCGGTGGACCGTCCGAGCCTCCGGGGCCGGGCGCTGAGCGGCGTCCTCTGGATGTCGGCGGACCGGGTGTTGCTGTTCACCGTGATGGCCGTGGTGACGGCGGTCCTCGCGCGGTTGCTTCCGCCGGAGGACTTCGGCGTGGTGGGGGC
>JBCCPW010000273.1:0-5459 GCA_039024735.1 Bacteroidota bacterium | reverse complement strand
GATCCGCGAGGTCTCCTCGCCGTCGGCGATGACCTCTACTTCGGTGCGGCGGGCGTGCCGAACGACCGCGAGTTGTACCGCATCGATGCGGTGAGCACCACCGTGGAGCCCGTGCCATCGTCCGCCTCGGTGACGGTGTCCCCCAATCCGTTCCATGTGCGAACCACCCTCACGCTAACCCTTCCGGTGCCGAGCGAGGTGCGGTTGTCGGTGCTCGACGTGCTGGGCCGCGAGGTCGCGGTCTTGGCAGAAGGGCGCACCCGTGCCGGAACGCATCAGGTTCACGTGGACGGTGCCGGTCTCGCGACGGGGGTGTACGTGTGGCGCCTCGCGAGGGGCGAGGAGGTGCAGACCGGGCGGTTCACCCTCGTCCGGTAGCGACCCGCCTCGGTGCCTCCGGGACCGGACCGAGGCGGAACCCGCAAGGGGCACCAGAAAAAAGTGGCAGGGGCCGGAACTGTTCGTTGCAACAGGTATTCGAGAGATGCTTGTTCCAACAGCCACCTGTCTCATGTCCACTCTCTCTGACCGTGTCGCCCTCGTCACCGGCGGCAGCCGCGGCATCGGCGCCGCCACCGCCAAGCGTCTCGCCGCGGACGGTGCCACCGTCGCCATCTCCTACAATTCGTCCCCGGACCGTGCCGAGGCGGTCGTCGCGGAGATCCGCGAGGCGGGCGGCACCGCCGAGGCCTTCCAGGCCGACGCTGCCAGCGCCGAGGCCAGCGCGACGCTCGTCCACGACGTGCTCGAGCGCTTCGGTCGCCTCGACGTGCTCGTCAACAACGCGGGCGTCTACCAGACCAACCCCATCGCGGAGACGACCGACGACCAGTTCGACGCCAACCTCGATGTCAACGTGCGCGGGCCCTTCGCGACCGTCCGCGCGGCGGCTGAGCGCCTCGGTGAGGGCGGACGCATCGTCAACATCGGGAGCGTGGTCGCCAACCGGGGCTTCCCCGGCAACAGCGTCTACGGCGCCTCGAAGGCTGCCGTGGAGGCCATGACCCGCGCCTGGGCGCGCGAGTTCGGCGCGCGCGGGATCACCGTCAACACGGTCCACCCCGGTCCCATCGACACCGAGATGAACCCGGCCGACCCGGACCAGAACCCCGGTGCCGCGTTCATGGCGGGCGCGACGGCTCTCGGCCGCTACGGCACCGCCGAGGAGATCGCCGACACCGTCGCGTTCCTCGTGTCCGATCGGGCCGGCTACATCACCGGCGCCGCCATCCCGGTGGACGGTGGGCTGACCGCCTGATCGTTCCCGCCTCGGTCCGCCTTGGGAGTCCGTCAAAGGCCTCCCGAGGCGGGCCATGTGACGTGTCCGCGAAGGCGTGCTCGAGCCAGAACCCGGCTCCGGTCGTCCCGTTGGGCCGATGAGTGTTCCAACAGGCGCAGGAGTCCGAGTGGGCTCAAGCCCGCGCTGCCGCCGCCGATACCTCGGCCTCGGGAGATGCGGCTCCCCCCTACGTTCCTGCCGTTTACCATGTCCAGCGACTTCGCGCCCGACCGCGACGCGCCCTCTCTCGTCTCGCTCGTCCCCTGGCCTGCCGTCCTGACGCTCCTCGGCGTTGCGGCGGTCGTCCTCGTCCCGATTCTTGGCGCCCTCTTCCTCGCGGCCTGATGCCCGAGGCCTCCGCCCACACGGCGGCGTTCTGGGATGCGCGCTACGCCGCCGACGGCTACACCTACGGCACCGAGCCCAACGCGTGGCTCGCGCGACACGCGGATCTCCTGCCGCCGACGGGGCGCGCCCTCGTCCCCGCATCCGGCGAAGGGCGCGACGCCGTCTGGCTCGCCTCCCGAGGTCTGAGCGTAACGGCCGTGGATCTCTCGCGCGAGGGCCTCGCGAAAACCCACCGATTGGCCGAGGCGCGCGGCGTGACCGTCCAGACCGTCCACGCGGATCTTCTGGAGTGGACTTGGCCCGAGGCGACCGAGGCGGCGGTCGTGCTGTCGTTCGCCCACCTCGGTCCCGAGTCCCGGCGGGAGGTGCACCGCCGCTCGCTCGCGGCGCTGCGTCCGGGTGGTCTCGTGGTGTTGGAGGCCTTCCACGTAAGCCAGCTTCCGCTACGGGAGCAATCCGGCGGCCCGCCTCGGGAGGAATTGCTGTTCACCGCCGATCTCCTGCGCGAGGACTTCGCCGAGGCAGAGATCGTGTCGCTCGCCGAGGCGGAGACGACGCTTCGCGAGGGTCCCGGTCACGACGGCCCGGCCCGCGTGGTCCACGGGGTCTTCCGGCGGCGGTAGGCGGAACCGCGCGAGGCGACCCCGGTCCGACCGAGCCCTCTCCGATCCGCCGATCCCATGCCTGCCCGCCTCGGTCATCTCCGCCTCGATGTCGCCGACTTGGACGCGATGGTGGCGTTCTACACCCGTGCGTTCGGCCTCGTGGTCCGCGAGCGCGCGATGGACGACCAGAGCCACTACGCCTTCCTGACAGACGGCCAGCCGATTCCCGGCGGGACGGACATCGGCGAGGTGCTGGGGATGCACCACCGGCTCGTCCTGCGCCAGGCGCGAGACGAGGATCGCGCGTCTCTGCCCGAGGCGACCCGCCTGGACCACTTCGCGTTTGAGGTGGACGACGAGACCGAGCTTCTCGCCGTTGTGGAGCGCCTCCGCACGATGGGCTGCGAGACCGATCTCCAGGAGGCCCAGATCGCGTGGCAGTGTTATGTCCACGATCCCGAGGGCAACCGGCTGGAGGTCTACTGCGACCGCCGCGCCCGCCCCGACGGCGATCCGATGTGGCGCGGTCGGCAGGAAGGACTCGAAGACGACCGCCTGCGCGAAGCGGCGGGCTAACGGTTCCCGCCTCGGTCCGGTCCCAGAGGCACCGAGGAGGGCCTACGCGGCCAGAACCGGACGCGCGGCCTCCGCGATGGCGAGCGCGGCCCGGCGCCCCCACTCGTCGTAGATGGGGCGGCCCGGGTGGAAGCCGTCCGTCGCCATGATGGACTCCATCGGGACGTTGTGGAGCGGATCGCCCGGCTGCGTCTCGAAATCGATCCGCGAGAGGTTCGGCTCGCGGCCTGCCCAGGTTTTCAGGGCGGCATCGTAGCGGCGTGCCGTCCGGCCCAGGTACCACCGGAGCGGCTGGGGCACGGCCGGAAACTGTCCGATGGGCGGGAGGCCCGACGAAACGACGTGCTGGACCGAGAAGCGCTCGCGCAGTTCGGCGACCAGTTCCCGGTAGGAGTCCAGCCACGGCCCCAACTCGCGCCCCGCCGTGATGTCGTTCAGTCCAATCCCGAGGAGGGCGATATCGAACGGCTCGGCGTCTTGTTTGCGGAGGTGCCGAAGCGTGCGCGGGAGGGTCGCGCCGTGCTTCGCCTCCAGCCGGTACGTCACGCGGAAGTCGTCTGCCAGTCGCGCGACGGTCCGCCCGAGCAGCGCCTCGTCCTGCGTCTCCACTCCCACGCCCGCCCCGGACGAATCGCCGACGACGAGCAGCCGAAGGTCCGGCCCGGTGCCCACCGTCGCCCGCCGGTCGCCTGCGGGCTCTGGCATGGGCGGGATGGTGCGGTACAGGCGCTTGCCCTGCCACAGCAGGACGGGGCCGAGCGCGAGGCGAAGAAGGTCGGGCATGACGCGCCCGACCCGTCGGGGCCGTGGGGGTTCCCTGCGCCCGGACTGTGGAGGTCCAGGAGAGCCCCGCCTCGGTTCCCCCGCAGACGACCGACAACGATAGAGCGGGTGGTCTGGCTCTGTCGTCTGATCCATATACCCAAGGTCCGTGTCCGGCTCAGGCGTTGTGCCAGTCCTCTACCAACGCCCTGGCATTCTCCAGCATGGCGGCCCCGGCCTCGCGGTTGGACACAGCGACCGCCATCGCGCCAAGCATCAACGTGAGGACGATTTGAGTCTTAGGCTCGATCTCCTCAGGCGTGATTTCCCTGGCATCGGACGCGCGTGTTAGTGCCTGCCGGACAGCGTCCACGATCTGGGTCTGGTAGGTGCTCGTGCAACGGTCAGCGGCTGGAGGTGCTTGGGGGCGTCCGCCCAACTCAGTCATGGTGCGCACCATGAGGCAGCCGGGAGGTGTCTGAGCAGCACGCGTCTGATCGGCGGCACCCTGAAAAAAGGCTACCACGTCACGAATGCCTGCGGCGCCCTCACGAAGAGGAGCCAGCCCCGCCCACATCATCTGGTTGTATCGCTTGGCGACGGTGGCAAAGATGTCGGGCTTGTTGCCGAACGCATTGTAGAGACTGGACGACGAGATCCCGGCCCGTTCGACCATGTCGGACTGAGAGGTTCCATCGTAGCCCTTCTCCCAAAAGAGGAAGAGGAGGCGGGTGAGAACCTCGTCGCGGTCGAAAGAGGGGGGGCGGCCTCGAGGCATGGCAGGGGCTGGGGGAAGGATCCGAGTACCCTGACTCAGAAAAATTGTTTCGAGTCGGAACACTCAGTATTATCGCCGGTGCAACGAAAACTGAGTCAGTCGACTCGGTTTCATTCACAGCCGGGGCCAAACCCCAGGACTCATGCCCACGATTCGCGTCACCATCCCCGCCAACTCCTGGTCGAAGGACGAGAAGGCCCAGATCGCTACCGCCCTCACCGACGCTCTCGACAGCGTTGCTCAGTCGTCCGGCAAGGGCGAGATCAAGCCCTACGTCAACGTCCACATCGCCGAGACCGCCGAGGGCGGCTACGCGACGGGCGGCACCGTCATCGGATAACTCACGTGTCGAGCGGGCTGCTCGGTTGGCCCTCTCGTCATACTCCCCCTGCTTTGCTATGACCATCGATCAGTCCATCTCCATCTCCGCCCCAGCCGATAAGGTCTGGGCCATCCTTGGTGACCAGTTCCACGACGCTCACAAGTGGGCCTCGTCTGTGAACCATTCCGAGCCGCGCGAGGCTGGGCCTGCTGTGGGCGACGCCCCCTTCCAAGCCAACGGCCGTGCCTGCGAGACGTCTCTCGGACCTGTCCGCGAGACCATCCGAGCGTACGATTCCAAAGCCCGACGCTTCAGCTACGGTGCCAAGGCTGACAAGATGCCGTTCTTCGTGAAGGACCTTCAGAACAGTTGGTGGGTCACACCCGAGGGTCCCGATGAGTCCCGCGTGACGATGGTCCTGGAAGTCCGCCTGTTGCCCGTCTTCGCACAGGTGATGGGGCCGGTGCTCCGCCGACAGTTCACGAAGGTGACCGGAGAGGCAACCGAGGAATTGAAGCACTACGTCGAGACCGGGCGTCCGCATCCGCGCAAGGTGGAAGCCGCCCGAAAGGCGCAGACTTCAAGCGTGGCGCCTGCTCTCGCGTAGGCGCGAGAGCAGGTCCTTCTCCGCCCGCCTCGGTGCGGGCTGCGAGTGCCCCCGCCTCGGTCCCGCCGCAGGCCACCGAGGCGGAGAGATCAGGGCTCCAGCGGAAACCGGTGGACGCAACTCTTGGCCGTCGCGAAGAGCGCCGTGCCGCCCTGCCCGATGGCGATGTTGGACGCCAGCGG
>JBCCPW010000272.1:0-5460 GCA_039024735.1 Bacteroidota bacterium | reverse complement strand
CCACGGGCTGCTGACCGAGGCGGACGCGGAGGCGGCGCTGAACTTCGCGGTGGCGGCGAGCGCGCTGAAGCAGACGATCCCCGGCGACCTCAACCTGAGCACGGCGGAGGAGGTGGAGAAGCTCGCGGGGGGCTCAGGCTCTGGCCGGGTCGAGCGATGACGAGTCGCCGATCCTTCCTCGCCTCTGGCGCGCTCGCTGCTGGCGCCGCCCTCACCGGATGCTCGGCCTCTGGCGCCGGAGCCCCGCGCGCGGTCGCCAGAGGTCCCGGGCGGCCGAGCGCCGAGACGCTGATCGCCGCCGCGAACGTGCCGGTCCTCCGCGCCGAGATGCTCCCTACGTCGCCGCTTCTCATCGAGGAGATGACGCTGCTCCGCAACGGCGGGCAGTGGATGGTCCGCGTGCGAGCCTCTGGCGTGGAGGGGCTGGCCGTCGTCCACGGCGGGATTCTGGAGCAGGCGTGGCCCATCTTCGTCAACCGCTTCCCGCACCGCTTCGTCGGGACCGACGCGCGCGACCTGGAGGCCACGATGGAAGCCGTGTACTCCGAGCCCTCTGGAACTCGGGGGCGCGGCGGGTCGGCCAGCAACTACAAGTGGCAGGGGCTCGCGTTCTGGTCCTGCATGGCCGCCGCCGAGCTCGCCGTATTGGACCTTTTGGGCAAGGCCACAGGCCTCAACGTGACCGAGATGATCGGCGCGGGGCGCATCCGCGAAGAGATCGCGGTCTACCGCGCCTCGTCCGCGCGAAACAACAGCGCCGAGGACGAGGTCGAGAAGTTCGTCGGCTTCGTGGAGGAGATGGGTGCGAAGGCCATCAAGCACAAGCTGGGCGCCCGTATGGCGGTATCGGAGTTCTCCGAAGCCCGCGACGCGGCCATCGTCCCGCTCATGCGCGAGACGTTCCCGGACCTCACGCTCTACGCCGACGCCAACGGCTCCTTCAGCGTCGAGCAAGGCATCGAAGTCGCCGCCCGGCTCGCGGACTACGGCTACGGCTTCTTCGAGGAGCCCGCCCCGTTCGACCACTACGACGAGACCCTCGCCATCGCGCGAGAGGCCCCGCTCCCCATCTCCGGCGGCGAGCAGGAGGCCAGCCTGCGCCAGTTCCTCTGGATGATCGAGCACGGCGCGCTCGACATCGTGCAGCCGGACATCATGTACTTCGGCGGCATGACGCGCGCCATTCGCGTAGCCAACGCGGCCCGTCTCGCGGGCCTGGACGCCACGCCCCACATCTCGGGTCAGGGCCTCGGCTTCCTCTACGCCGCCGTCTTCGCGTCCTGCGTCGAGAATGCCGGGCCGTACCACGAGTACAAGGGCATCGACGACGACCTGCCCGTGTCGGCCTCTGGCGGACTCCTGCAAGCGCGCAATGGCACGATTCTCGTCCCGAACGGGCCTGGCTTCGGCGCGGAGATCGACCCCGACTGGCTCGCGCGCTCCCAGACTATCACCGCGTGATGCTTCGCCCTCGCACCGGCCCTCACCGCCTCGCGCTCGACCTCGGCGGCCTCTGGCGCCTCGTCCCCGACCCCGAGGACACGCTCGGGCCGGATGCGCCTTGGCGAGACGATGCACTCGCGTTCGCCGTACCGGGAAGCTGGAACAGCCAACTCGCCGAGGCCGAAGCGAACGGCGTCCGGCTGGCGACCTACGTCGGCGCGTGCTGGATCGGGCGCGACGTGTTCGTGCCAGAGGGAGCGGACGGCAAGCGGGTGTTCGTCTACGCCGGGTCGGCGGACTACCGCGCGGACGTCTTCTGGGACGGCACCCGCGTCGGTGAGAGCCAGGCGGCCTTCCTGCCGTTCTGGGCGGAGGTCACGGACCACGTCACGCCCGGCCAGACGCACCGCCTCGCGCTCCGCGTCGACAACCGCGCGACCGCTGACACCATCCCCCAGGGCATCACCAGCCCCGAGTTCGCCGAGCCCACGGAGCGCGGAGCGGGAGCGGAGCATTTCCCGCCCGCTCGCTACGACTTCTTCCCGTACGGCGGCGTCCACCGCGAGGTGGAACTCGCGATCCTGCCCGTCGCACTCATCGAGCAGGTTCGCGTGGAGACCGCGTTGGACGGGACCCTCCGCCTCGGTGTGGACGTGGCCGGACCCGAGGCGATTCCGCCCGGCCACCTCCGCGTCTCGGCCGAGGCGGGAGGGGCGCGCGTCGAGGCCGTCGTGGACCACAGGACGGCGAACCTCATGCTGCACATCCCAGAGCCGCGCCTGTGGTCACCGAGCGATCCGCACCTGTACGACCTCGCGATCCGCCTCTTCCGCGACGACACCGAGGCGGATCTGGTGACGCTGCAGGTCGGCATCCGCGAGGTGCGCGTCGAGGGGAAGCAGTTCCTACTCAACGGCGAACCGATTGTCCTGAAGGGCTTCGGCAAGCACGAGGACTTCCCGGTGCTGGGCAAGGCGCACAGCCCCGCCGTGCTCGTCAAGGACTTCGAGTTGATGCGCTGGATCGGCGCGAACTCGTTCCGCACGAGTCACTACCCGTACCACCCAGATTGGCTCGGCGAGGCGGACCGGCGCGGCGTCCTCGTGCTCTCCGAGGTCCCGGCGGTCTCGCTCAACCATTCCAAGACCACGAACCGGACGCAGGCCGCCCACGCGGAGGCCATCCGCCACCTCGTCGCCCGCGACCGGAATCACCCGAGCGTCATCGGCTGGGTCATCGGCAACGAGCCGGGACTGAGCGGAGAGGAAGAGGCCACAACCGAGGTCGCCACGGACTATTGGCGCCCGCTCTTCGACCTCACACGCGACCTCGACCCGAGCCGCCCCGTCACCGTCCCGACGCACAACCGGCACGTCGGGCGTGCGCTCTATCCGCTCTGCGACCTCGCGAGCATCAACCGGTACTACGGGTGGTACACCCAGCCCGGCCAGCTCGAACTCGCCAAGCACCTCCTGCGCGAGGAACTGGACGAGATCTGGAATCTCTACGGTCTTCCGACCCTCGTGACGGAGTTCGGCGCGGACACCCTCGCGGGCGCCCATAGCACGGTCCCACTGCAGTTCACCGAGGAGTTCCAAGCCGCCTTCATCGAGGCCTACCTCGACGTGATCGAGGCGCATCCGGCCGCGATCGGCGCGCACATCTGGAACTTCGCAGACTTCCGCACGCCCCAGAATTTCCGCCGCGTGGTGGACAACCTGAAGGGCGTCTTCACGCGCACGCGCGACCCGAAGCGTACCGCCTTTGCCCTCCGCGCGCGATGGACCGGCACGCGAGGCCCCGGCATGACCCGCCTCGGTGACACGCCCGGCCAGACCACCGAGGCGGCCCGCCCCGACTCCTCCCGCTCATGAGACGCACCCTTCCGTTCCTGCTTGTTCTCCTCGTCGCGGGTGGTGCTGCCCAGGCCCAGGCACCCCGTCCGGGTGGAACGCTGGCCCCCGGCGAGATCCTCACCGCCGACGGCACGAACTCGGGCGTCGAAGTCGCCCCCGGACCGGCGGTCTCGTTCGACCCGACAGCGACGAACCGTTGGGCCGCCTTCCGCGACGTGCCGACCGGCGATGGCGGGACCGTCAGCGGATTCGTCTTCGATGGCTACCTCTACACGCCCGAACGCGCCGACTCCGACCGCCGCCGCCGCCGCTTCCCCGAGGACGTGACCTCGCGCGTCCGATCCAACGGCGCCCATCTCGCGTTCGCCCGCGAGAAGAACGTGGAGCGCGAGATCGCCCTGTTCGTGACCAGTCGCGACGGTGGCACCGTCCGCGTCCACATCCCGGCGAGCGTGTTCGGGATCGACCGGATCTTGGAAGTGGAGTTGGACCCGCTCGAAGGGCGCTTCTTCCTTCTCAACGCGACGAGCGACGCCACTCGCGCCCCCTTCACCCCGCCGGAGACCGCCCGCAGCGTCGCGACCGTTCCGAACTGGCGGTTTGCTCCGGGGGATGTGCCGGGGGCGGAGACGGTCGGTTTCGACGACTCGGACTGGGAGACCGTGGGCCCCAGGCACACCTGGAACGCCTCTGACCACCTCGACCCGCGCGGGCTCGCGGACGGACTCGACGTGGGCCCGCAGTACCGGCGCGGCATCGGGTGGTACCGCGCGACGATCCCCGGTCCCTCCGCCTCGGTAGAGACGCGGACCGACCTGCGGCTGGAAGGCATCGGCCTTCGCGGCGACGTGTTCCTCAACGGAGAGCCCATCGGGGAGGCCGTGCGGACGTACACGCGCACCACCTTCGACCTCACGGACCGCCTCGGTCCCGGCGACAACATCCTCGCGATCCGCGTCAACAATCGATTTCAGCCGGACCTGCTCCCTCACGCGGCCGACTACGTCTTCTTCGGCGGGCTCTATCGCGGCGCGGAGATCGTCACGACACCCCCAACGCGCGTGGAGCAGGTCTGGGTGGACACGCCCGACGTCTCGACGGCAGACGCGACGGTGCGCGTCCGAACGCAGGTGTCGGGGCGCGGTCCGGTTCGTCTCGTCACACGCGTGGAGCATCCCGAGAGCGGGATCGTCGCGAGCGCCGTTCGCGACCTGGACCTCAGCAGCACCGAGGCGGGACCGGTGGAGCAGATGCTACCCATCCGGCTGCCGCTGCTCTGGGAGCCGGAGCACCCGCATCTGTACGCCGTCCACGTCACGCTCTACGACCCCGAGGCCGCGCCGGGCGGTGACATCGAGCGGGTCCCGCGCGAGGGGGACGGCTACCGCGCACTCGACCACGTAACGGAGCCGCTGGGCCTCCGCTTTTTCGAGTGGACGCCGGAGACCGGGTTCGCGCTCAACGGCTCGCGCGTGCAGCTTCAGGGCGTCAACCTCCACCAGGACGGAGGCGCCACCGAGGCGTGGGCCGCCGGGCCGGAGGCCACGCGGCGCGATCTCGAACTGGCACAGACGATGGGCGCCAACATGGTCCGCCTCGCGCACTACCCTCACCACCCCGATGTGCTCGCACACACCGACTCGCTCGGGCTCATCGTCTGGGTCGAGGTGCCGTTCATCACCTCAGATCCGACCACTCCCGGTTACGCAGACGCTGCACGTGACGACGTTCAAAGCATGATCGAGCGCGATGCCAACCATCCGAGCATCGTGCTGTGGGGCCTCGGGAACGAGTCGCTGATCTCGTGGCAGACGCCTGAGGTCCAGCAGGCTGCTCTCGACCTCACGTACGACCTCCACGACCTCGCGACCACCCTCGACCCCTCGCGGCTGACGGTCCAGGCGCAGAACCACATCGTGGACGTGGCCGGCGATCCGCGCGGGATCATGGAGAGTGCCGACATCCAGGCGAGAAACCAGTACGCCGGGTGGTACGAGGACGCGCCCGAGGACATCGGCCCCCGCCTGGACCGCTACCGCGCCCAGCACCCGGACTGGCGGATGATGCTGAGCGAGTACGGCGCGGGCGCACAGCGCGGCCTGTGGGTGGAGGATTCCCTCGCGCAGCCGTTCGACTTCTCCGAAACGTGGGCGCTCCGCTT
>JBCCPW010000271.1:0-5472 GCA_039024735.1 Bacteroidota bacterium | reverse complement strand
GGACCGAAAAAAGGCCACGATCAACGCCTTCATCCTCTTTCTCGTGGCCCTGTGCGCGGTGGGTGTCGCCGCCGCGTGCCTCATCGCCCTCGTCGCCTCTCACACCCTCTGAGCCATGCCGAGCCGCAACCGCATCCCGAGACACCGCCGAGGCGGAGCCCGTGACTACCGCAAGCTGACGGCCCACGAGCGGACCGTGCTGATGGTCATGCACCGCGACCGCGACCGGGCCTTCACGGTGGGCGCCCTCTTAAATGCGACCCGCCTCTCCCGTACCCAGCTCGACGCCGCCCTCTCCGACCTCGCGAGCGAGCAGCGCTGTGCCCCCCTCGGTGCCCTCGCGCTCCGCCGCGACACCGACGCGAAGGGGCGGGCCACCTACGCGCTCACGACCACTTGGAAGGTCCTCAAGCTCCGCCCCAAACCGGCCCACGCGGCCTAAACCAGAACGGCCGAGGCGCTGGAACCGCCCCGGCCGTAAACACCAGCCGCCCCAAAGGGGCAACCGATCGTGGATTCCCAACCTACCCCCATCGTCCCCTCTCTCGCCACACCGCCCGGCACGGTCGAAGACCTTCACGCCACCGAGGCGGAGATCGCCGAGATCACCGAGCGGCTGGAACGCTACTCCACCATGTGGTGGCGCCAAGCCTACGCCTCCGATCTCGCCGCCGACTCTGACTTCTCGAAGGCGGACGCCTACGCGCTCGCGGACCGGCACATCGCCATCGCCATCGCCCACGGGCTCGTGGTCGCGGGTCCTGTCCCGGGCTCGTTCATCATCGCCGCCTCGGTACCGCTCGCGATGGACCAGGGCGAGGGCGGCGGCTCTCCGCGCTTCGCGTACGACCACGACCACGTACCCCTCAGCACCGAGGCGGAGGCGGTCCGCGCGCCGGTCGAGGGAGGGGAGGGGGACCCGCGCGACCTCATCCGGTACGTGGTACCAGACGCGCCCGAGGACGCCCTGTTGATTCAGATGCGCGAACCGGGTGGCGAGTGGCTGACCGCTCGCCGCATCACCACCGAAGACCACGGCCTCGACCCGCTGCTTGTGGTGGACTTCTGCATGGCCGTGGACGCGATCCGCGAGGCGCTTCGGGGCGGGACCGCCTCGGTGCCGATTGGGGAGGAAGAGGGGGAGCGTCCTCGGTTCCTTGTCGAGGAGGTGATGCCTCTCGGTACGACCCTGCTTGCGGGACCTCCCAAGATTGGGAAGAGCTACTTCGCGCTCAGTCTCGCGGTCGCTGCGGCCACCGGGGGGACCAGTGGATTGGCGGGGCAGGCCGTCCATGCTTCCGATGTCCTGTACATCCACCTCCAGGGGACCCGGCAGGGCCTCCGTGAACGATTGGAGTCCATGTGCCCAGACGGCGACGCGCTGTCTCGCATTACGGCCTGGACTCGTGACGAGGTGATGAGCGGGCTCTCTGACCTTGAGTCCTACCTGGCTTCTCATCCCTGCGATCTCGTCATTGTGGACTCGCTGGCGGACGAACTCCGCAGGGCCAATCTGTCCTCCTATGAGGACGAGTACGACGCGACACGCGACCTCGCAAGGACGTGCTCACGGCATGGGGCATCGGCGCTTCTCGTATTGGATTCCGCGCGGATCCAGTCGGGCGACGATCCGCTGAATCACCTGATGGGCATGACGGCTGTCACTGCCGCGTGCGACGGTGCGATGATGGTCCTCGACACCAACGGGAGGGGCCGACAACTGCACGTGGTCCACAGGGACCATGAGCCCTCGACATGGGACGTGAAGCAGTTGGGCAGTGGCGCGTTCGCCATCACGGGTCGAATCGGAGGCAGCAGCACCGAGGCGGAGGCATGAGCGGCCGCGTCATTCCCCTGCCGGAGAACCGGCGCCGCCTCGTCTACCTCATCGCGTGCTCGTCCCGCAAGCGGCGCGTGCCGTCGCCCGCCCGCGATCTCTACAGAGGCGTCCTGTTCCAGAAATCGTTGGCCTTCGCCGAGGCGGAGCGGCCCCACGGCATCCACATCCTGAGCGCCGAGCACGGCCTCGTGGGGCTGGATGATGTCCTCGCGCCCTACGATCTCTCGCTCGCGAGCGTCTCGGCGGCGAAGCGGAAGCTCTGGGGCATCGAGGTCGGGTTGACGCTGGACGCGCTCTACCCGCCCTCCACGGCGCGGCCGTACTACGTCCTCCTCGCGGGCGAGGTCTACCGCAACGCGCTCACGCCCCATCTCCGGGGCCACTGGAAAGCCCCTCTGTCCGGCGGGATCGGCCTGCAACAACGCTGGCTCAACGACCACACACTCACTCTCGCGACTCATGAGTGAACCGACAGCCTCCTACACCACCGGGCGAGAGCCCATCGCCTCGGTGCCGGACTTGGTAAACGTCTCAGAAGACGCCCTGAACCTCTTCCTCGCCTACGTCATCGGCGGGGCGAGGTGGTACCACACACCCACAGGCATCGAGGGGCTGTTCACTCCCGCAATGCGGGAGAGGATGAGGCCCCCGCTCGTGGCCGGACGCGCCGCTTCGGTGCGTGGCCGTTTTCAACCTCCGCCAGATCATGTCTACGCGAGCGACCCCGCTCTCACGCCCACACTCATCGAGGCGGTTTGTGACTGGAAGGGATGGGGAAACGGGTGCAGTGCGGACATTCGGTATCAGGAGGGGTGGCGCCGTCTTGGTGACGAAGCGGGCTGGTGCGTGTCGTTCGTGGCCCGCGAGATGAGCGTATGCACCTATGCAGGCCCGGACCAACTCGCGCACGCCGTCGCCCGCGCGGCCATCCTCGCGCTGTGGCCTCAGGCACCACCCGAGGCGCAAGCCTTCATCACCGAGGCGGTGACCGATGCTGAGACGGCCCGCCTCGGTGCCGTGACGGAGGGTTGAGCGATGAGCACGATCACCCAACGGATATCGGACACCCTCCGGCGTGAGGCGACCAAGGCCACGATGCGAATGTTCACCGCGCCGGAAGAGGCGGCAGCACTCCACGCGGCATCCAACACCCTCTGTGTTGCCGCGATGGCAGTCGCAGGGGTGCCCACCATCGTCTCGCCCGGCATCGCGCTACAGTCGTGCCTGAACGGGATGGCAGCCCGCGTCCGCGTTCACATCAGCCACGCGATGAACGCGACGGACTCCGAGGCGGCACAGGTCGCCCTCGGGCAAGCGGCGGGGTACGCGGTCGCCGTGGAGGCCATTCAGGAAGCCCTCGCGTCGTGAACCGCTCCGTTCTCCGGTTCGCCGCCCGGCACTTCTGGCGTGATCGCGCCCCAGGCTGGTGCTACCTCGCCTCGCGCGGCCTCTCCGTGGAGACGATGCGGACGTACGGCGTCGGCGCGGCGCGGAACGAGTGGAGGCGGCTCCGCAACGCCGCCACCCGCGACGGCTTCCCCCTCAACGATCTCACCGAGGCGGGGCTGATCCGCACGAGCGAGCGGTCGAAGTCCCCGTACGACGTGTTCCGAGGCCGCGTCATGTTCCCCGTGTTCTCGCCGATGGGGAGGGTGCTCGGGTTCGGCGGGCGCATCCTCCCAGACTTCGAGCGCGACGGCACGCCGAAGTACATCAACTCCCCCGCGACCGAGACCTACGACAAGTCCCGCCTCCTCTACGGGCTACATCAGGCCCGCGTCGCCATCCGCGAGACAGGCATGGCGTTCCTCGTCGAGGGCTACACGGATGTCCTCGCGATGCGCGAGGCCGGGTACCAGCAGGCCGTCGCGACGTGCGGAACGGCCCTGACGCTGGAGCACGCGCACCTCCTCGCCTGGAGCGGCGCACATCGCGTGTTCGTGGCGTTCGATGGCGACCGCGCGGGCATCGAGGCCGCGGGAACGGCGGCGGGCCTCCTCCGCTCGGTGGGCCTGGAGGCGCCCGGCGTGGTGCTCCCCGAGGGGCAGGATCCGGCGGGCCTCCTCGCCTCGCACGGTCGGCGGGCGGTGTGGGATGCCATCGCCGAGGCGGAGATTGGGGCGTCCCGGGTGGCGGTATGAGTGGGCAGGCCCTCCGCGATCTCTCCGGCCTCATCGGCATCCCCGAGGCGGACCTTCCCCGTGTCCTCGCGCTCCTCCGCGCGGTCGTCACCCCCGACGCGCATCGGCGCATCGACCCGGACGTGCTCTACACCGCGCCCGAGGCGAACGCCCGCCTCGGGTTCGGCGAGCGGCTGACGATCTACGAGATCCCCGAGACAGACCTTCCGAAGTGCCGCGTGGGAGCCGGGCGCGGCTCGGTCCGCTACCTCGGTGCTGACCTCCTCGCGTACGCTCGCGGCCTGGACGTGCCCGATCTCCAGCCCGTCTTGGATGGCGCGAGGGTGCGACTGGAGGACCGGATGGGGCGCCCCTCGCCTGTCGTCGGCACGGTCGGAGCGGGGAGAGGGCAGGGGAGACGCCGTATCGTGTAGCCCCCTCTCGATGCCCGTCGCCATGCCGTACAAACGCCCCGGATCGTCTCGGTACCAGATCCGCCGTCGCAACCTCGTCGGCGTGGGCGATACCGGCGTGCTGACCACACAGACGCGCAATCTGGCCCTCGCGAGGCGGATGGAACAGGCGTTGGAAGACCTCGCGGAGAGGGCATTGGTGGAGCCGAGCTACCGGGCGGTGCTAGAGGCCGTCATACAGAAGCGGTTGCCGTTGCCGGACCTCCTCAGTGCCCACAGTCAGGGCACCGTGGGCGACCTCCGAACCGCCCTCGTGGATCCGCCTCTCGCGGACTGCCTCGCTCGATTCGTGGAGCGCACCCCAGACGGGCGCGAGCGAACGAAGCGCAAGTACGCCGCTGAGATGGTCGTGGGCATCGCTCCGGTCCGGGCGCGGCTCTCGTGGATCCGTAACCCCCGGCAGGTGACCGCCCTCCTGCACGCTGCCGAGCGGGGCGAGCCTGCCGACGCAGACGGCACCCTCCGGCCCCGGAAACGCAACACCGTCCGCCGCTACGCCCTGCGCGCGATCTCGCACGTCCTCCGCACCGAACTGGGGCAGGCCGAGCGGAACCGGATCCTACAGGACGTGCAGTTCGCAGGCGAGGACGACACACGCGAGGTGGCCCTGACCGGCGACGACGTAACGCGCCTCCTCTCCGCCTGCACCACTCTCCACGGACAACACCCACGGCTCGGCTTCGACGAGCTGGGGGCGGCGGTGCGGCTCATGCTCCAGACCTCCGCCGACCGAGGCGTGGTGTTCGCAGGCGCGACGGGCAACACGGAGCGCCCCGCGCCCGGCCTCACGGTCGGGCAGATCCGCATCTACGCCGAGAGCGACACCGAGGCGGAGGTCTACTCGGGGGAGATGCTGCTACGGGACCGCAAAACCAAGGATCGCACGCGGACGGTGCCCCTCACGGACGGTCTCTGCCGGGTGCTCCTGCCGTTCGTTGTGGGAAAGGCGCCGGACGCCCAGGTGTTCAGTCTCTCGTACGCCCAGGTCGATCATCGGTGGCGGCGTGCGAGGGCTCTCGCGGGGCTACCGTCGCTCCGG
>JBCCPW010000270.1:0-5490 GCA_039024735.1 Bacteroidota bacterium | reverse complement strand
GCGACGAGCGGAGACGAGAGAAACTATCCCGAGGCGGGCGCCTCTGGAACATCATCTGTTGCAACAAGTAAATGAGCGTCCTTCCATTCCACCCCCATCCCCATGAGCCTCCGCCAACACGTCGACGACCTCAACGCCCGCATTCTCTCCGGCGACATCCTCGGTGCCTTCGAGCACTACTACGCCGAGGATGTCGTGATGATCGACGGCGGGCAGCCGCCCCGCGAGGGCAAAGACGCCAACCGCGCCTACGAAGAAGCCTTCGTGGGCGGCCTGACCGAGTTCCGTGGTGCCGCCGTCAAGGCCGTCGGCATCGACGAAGAGGCGGGCAAGGCGCTCGTCGAGTGGCACTTCGACTTCACGCACAAGGACTTCGGCGATCAGACCTACGATCAGGTCGCGGCCCAGACGTGGCGCGACGGGCAGATCGTCGAGGAGCGTTTCTACAAGCTCGCGTAGCCGTCCGCCTTGAAACGAGACCGCCCGCCTCGGTGACCGTACCGAGGCGGGCGGTTTGGGTTTGTAGCGCCACATCTGGCGCGGGTCAGTCCGTGTAGCCTCCGAGCCCGGAGCGTGTTTGACCTCGCCTCGGTGTCGGGCGCTGCGCGATGGGGCGGACCTCGCAGACGCCTGCATCGTAGTCGCCGACCTCGCGGATGACCTCGTCGCGGCGGGGCTCCACGCGGCGGCCTTCCAGTTCGCTCGCGATGACGCGGACGAGAAGGTCGTTGAGTTGTGTCACGACGTAGCACGGCACCTTCGGCTCAGCGTGCGGGTTGCCGATGCCGGAGTCATCGGTGAGGAAGAGGTAGCGGCCTTGCGTGAGCGCGGCGGCGGTGCGCATGATGACCTCCGCGGTCTCGCCGACGCCACTCGCGGCGAGGGGGTACATCCGAATCCCGGACGCCCGGGCCAGGCGGACGTGCTCCATCATGTCACCGAGGCGGGTGTCGGGGGGCGGCGCATCGGCGACGAGGAAGAGGAGGCGGGTGGCGTCCGGTCGCCAGTCGAGGGCGAGCGCGGCGTCAAGGGCTTCGTCCATCGCCTCGGGGTAGTCGCCGCCGCCCTGGGCGCGAAGGTTCGCGAGGTGCCCTTGCATGGTGGTCACGCGGGGCGTGAAGTCGTAGTTGCGCACGACGAACTGGTCGCCGTGGTCGCGGTAGGCGACGAGCCCGAAGCGGAGGTCCACGTCCGGGTAGCGCTGCTCGATCCGCTCCACGATGGCGCGAAACTCCGCGGAGAGGTAGCGCAGTTCGTCGCCCATGCTTCCGGTCACGTCGATGGCGAAGGCCACGTCCAGAGCGCGCGTGCGGCGGGGCGCCTCGGTGTCGAGTTGGACGCGGACGGTCCGCTCGCCGTCCCATCCGCGAAGGCGGACCGTGGTGGTCTCGGGATAGCCGCCGTCGGGACGGGAGACGGTCAGGTCCAGCGCGCGGACGCCTCGGCCGAAGTCGTATCGCGGGAATAGCTCCAACCGGCCGTCGGTCCCGGTCTGGGTCACGAGGCCACCCGCCCGGCGCCCGCCGTCGGCCTCGATGCGGACGCGAGCGCCCGAGACGGGCTCACCGGAGCGGTCGGTCACGAGGACGGTGACGCGGTCCGAGAGATCCAGCGGGTCCATGGCGGACTGGCGGTAGCCGCCGAGCGTGCGATCCAGCCAGCCGAGGAAGAAGTCGAAGTTGAGGTGGTCGTCCACGTCGCCTGCGGTGAGGAGACCGGGGGCGGGATCGGGGTCCCACCGAGGCAGGGCCTCATCGTGCTCCGGCGAGATCGAGAGGAACTCCATTCCTCCGCTGCGGCGAGGCGTGGCAGCGTCCATCCCGCCCGACACAACGGCCGACCCGCTCTCAGCCTCTGCGCGTTCGGCCCCCGCACCAGTTGGGGCCGGGGCGGCTCTGGGCTCAACGGCGGAACCGGCCCCGGTGACCGCCTCGGTGGTGGCATCGGCCGGGGCGCCCTCGCGAGAGTCCGAGGAGGAGGCGCAGGCGGCGAGGACGAGGGCGAACAGGAGGACGCCGAGCGGCGCGAGACGAGCTGTCATGAGTGGACGCAGGGGGTGAGACAATCACGCCGCATCGGGCCAGCGCGTGGTCACACCAACGGGAGAGGGCACCGTCTCGTACCCCACCGTGCTTTACACGTCCCGCCTCGGCCCCGAGGCGGACATCCCTGGCGGCTATCCCTCGATCACCCGCGTGTTCGCCATCCGGTCGCCAATCCGCCGCGCGACGGGGTCCACGAGCACGAGAAGCATCTCCACCGCGAGCAGCGCGAGGAAGCCCGCCAGCAGCGCGTCGTTGGCGCCGATGTTGCCCGAGAGGACGATCTGCCGGTAGCCGAAGACGAGGTTCGCGAGGCCTGGAAAGAGGAAGACCATCGCGACGGTCCAGTTGCGCTTCGCCGAGGCGCCGAGGCTCATCACGGTCCCACCGAGGCGGATGGGCAGCAGCCACAGCAGCCGCTTCCCGATGGACCGCCCGCGGAGAAAGCCGAGCGGGAGGCCGTCGCGGAAGAGGAGGTAGAGCCCGCCGATGAGCAGCCCGGCGCCGAAGAAGCGCTCGCGCGGGACCTCCGGGATCACGAGGACGAGCATCGAGACGAGCAGCGCGATAAAGAGCGCCACGGAGGCGTCTAGCGAGAAGGCGCCTGCGCGGCGGACGAGCACGGAGCGGGCGCGGGTCGCGAGACTGGGGTCGGAGGTGGCGACGGCCATCGGCACGGGGCGGGCGAGCGGGAAGCTACGGAGGGGGTGCCCTCGCGAGACGGCCCGCCTCGGTGCGACCGTGCGGAAGTCCACGGGCACCGAGGCGGGGACGATGGAGAGGGTGGACCCACTCACCGCGTCTCTTCCACGGAGATCACCCTACTTCAGCATCCGGCGGAAGTACGCGTACGCCTCGTTGATGCGCTTCGTCTCCTCCTCGGCGAGGTGCTGGAGCTTCGTACCCAGCGTTGCGCAGCGGTCCGGGTGGTACGCGGCGATCAGGCGCCGGTACGCCGTGCGGACGCTCTGCGGCGTAATCGGGCCGGTCAACTCCAGGGTGGTGCGATGCCGGGCCTCCTCGGTGCCCTGCGGGCGTGAGGGGGCGGACTGACGCTGTCGGCCCCCGGTGGACGCCTGCGCGCGGCGGGCTCGGGCTTGCTCCCGCCGTCTGCGCTCGCGCACCTCGCGGGCCTTCCGCTCCTTCGCGAAGTAGGCGTCCCGGATGCGCTCCTCCTGCTCCCGCTGCGACGCCCGGCGGGCGGGGTCCTCCCGAGAGGCTGACGGCCGCCTCGGTCGTCCCGAGGGAGCGGCTCCCGAGAACGCCGTCCGACGCGGACGCTCCCGCGTCGTCGCCCGGCGCGTGGTCTCGCGTGCCGAGGTGGACGCCCCGACCCGCTTGAGGTCGGCGAGCCACCCCAGCAGCGCGCTCGCGATGAGCGCAGCGGAGAGCAGCGCTCCGACGAGAATGCTGAGGGAGAACTCGGTCACCGGAACTCAGGCAGGCGTGCGCTCGGCGGAACGCTCCGACGGCGTTTCCGTGTGTGCGGATCGAGGCGGGGGCGCCTCGGCGCGAGGCTGGAAGTGAGCCCGGCAGCGCGGCTCGTAGCTCTCCGCCTCGCCGACGAGCACGCGGCTGTCGCTCGCGACGATCCGCTGCGAGTGGTTGGCCGGCGCCCCGCACACGACACAGATCGCGTGGAGCTTCGTCACGTGCTCCGCGACGGCCATCAACTGCGGGACCGGCTCAAACGGACGCCCGAGGAAGTCCTGGTCCAGTCCGGCGCAGATGACGCGATGGCCGTCGCGCGCGAGGCGAGTGCACACGTCCACCAGTTCTGGCCCGAGGAACTGCGCCTCGTCGATGCCGATCACGTCGGCGTCGGTGGCGAGGAGCAGGATCTGGTCTGCCGTGTGGACCGGCGTGGACGGCATCGTGTTGGCGTCGTGCGAGACGACCGCCTCTTCGCCGAAGCTCTCCGCAAAGCGAACGTCGATGGCGGGCTTGAACAGCGCCACGCGCTGGCGCGCGATGCGGGCGCGCTTGAGGCGGCGGAGCAGCTCCTCGGTCTTGCCCGAGAACATGCTCCCGCACACGACCTCGATCCATCCGGCCCGGCGGCCGTTCTCGTCGCGGACGTAGACGTGGGGTTCCATGCGGAAAGGTCGCGAGCGGCGAGCGCGGGGGCAAGCCGAAGACGCGTCCCGCCGCGACGGGTTGCCCGCCTCGCTTCGTCGGTTGCTGCACCGAGACGGAGAACGTCAGCCGCGGTAGCGCTCGCGCAGGATCCGGGTGTGGTGCGCCATGTGGCCGAGAACGACCCAGAACGCGGCTCGGACGGTTATGTGGTGGCCGCTCGCGAGCCCGCCTCGATCCCACGCGCTCGCTGGGAGTCTCGTGAAGAAGCCCGTGGTGGCGGTGCGCGTGAGGAGTAACTCGTCCAGGAGGTCCTTCATCTCTGGTAGGGGAGCGTGCTCCATCCACACGTCCTGGTCGAAGCCGGGGAGCGGATCCGTGCTGCCTCGTGCCCACCAGAGCGCACGAAAGGCGAACGCCCTCTCGCAGTCGATCATGTGCTGCACGACCTCCCGGACGGTCCACTTGCCCGGTGCGTAGCGGTGGTCCGGGTCCAGGCTCTTGAGCAGCGCCTCGGTCTCGTCCATCTGCGTGACGAGTGCACCTTCGATCGCCACCTCGTCACCTTCGACGGCGGCGACGTATCCGGCGTAGAACGGGGCGTACTCGGAGGGGGTGGGACGGTGGATCATGCGGAGCGTGAGGGAGTGCCGGAGACTACGCACGCGGACGTCCCCGCCTCGGTACCGAGGCGGAGGCGCGGCGTCAGGTGCCGAAGCCCTCCGGCAGCGTGCGCTTGAGCAGCGACGCGTGCCATCGCGACTCGATCCAGCGGTCGCCCTCGCGCTTCCAGATGATCGTCACGATGCAATCGAACCGGCCCGTCTTGCCGCCGATGGTCAGCGTCTGGCAGAACTGCACGACGGCATAGCCCAACTCTCCACGCACGAGGGCGTCGTAGGTCTGGATCTCGGTGTCGGTTTCGGCGCCCATCGCGGTGAGCTGCGCGAAGAGCGACCGGAACCAGTGCTCCCAGTCCTCGCGGGTGTGTGCGGGAACGCTCTCGCCCTCCGGGCCGATGTCCACGATGCCGAAGTCGTCATCGCAGAGGGCGGCGAGGCGGTCGAAGTCGTGGGCGCGGACGTAGCGGAAGAGGTTGCGTGTCTCGTCGAAGAAGGGCTGGGCGGCCCAGGCCTCGGGCGCAGGCTCGTCGAGGCCGACAGCGGTGGGGGGCGTCATGGGGGGGCGGTGGGGAGAGCCGCCTACACGCCGAGGACGCGTGCGCGGCTCCCTGCGACCTCCGCCCGCCTCGGTGCCGAGGCGGAGCACCGAGGCGAATCGGATCGTGTTCGGTCTGGGTTGTTTGCTCCGATGGGCTGGACCGATGCGGACGCAGGGATTTGCTTCCCGGAACCCGGAACCCGGAACCCGG
>JBCCPW010000269.1:0-5509 GCA_039024735.1 Bacteroidota bacterium | reverse complement strand
TTCATGGACTGGATACCTGTGGGGCTCCCCCCCGCCCGGCGGGGTGGGGGTGGGGGAGGGCGACCTGTCGCAGGATCGCGACCGGCTCGACCGCCCCCTCCCAACCTCTCCCGTCTGGGGGAGGAGGAAGACTTTTCTATCCTGACATCACGGCTCCGAAACGGTGTCTCGGACGCACCGAGGCGGGTGGGCCACCCGCCTACCGCGTCAGTTGGCGGTACTTGATGCGCTTCGGGATGTCCGCGTCCGTGCCGAGGCGGGCGCGGCGGTCCTCGTGGTACTCCGAGTAGTTGCCGGGGAACCAGCGCGGATGGACCTCGCCGTTGGCGTCGGGCTCAAACGAGAGGATGTGCGTCGCGACGCGATCCAGGAACCAGCGGTCGTGCGAGATGACGACGGCGCAGCCCGCGAACTCCAGCAAGGCTTCCTCCAGCGCGCGGAGGGTGTTCACGTCGAGGTCGTTGGAGGGCTCATCCAGCAAGAGCACGTTCGCGCCCTCCTTGAGCGTGGTGGCGAGGTGCAGGCGCCCGCGCTCCCCGCCGGAAAGCTCGGTGACCTTCTTTTGCTGGTCCTGCCCCGCGAAGTTGAACCGGCCGACGTATGCCCGCGCGTTGACCTCGCGAGAGCCCACCTGAATGAAGTTGGAGCCACCGGAGATGGCTTCGAAGACCGTGTGGTTCGGGTCCAGCGGACGCCCCTGATCCACGTAGCCAATCTGGACCGTCTTGCCGACCGTGAACGTGCCGCTGTCCGGCTCTTCCTGGCCCATGATCATGCGGAAGAGCGTCGTCTTGCCCGCACCGTTGGGGCCGATGATGCCCACGATGCCGCCGGGCGGGAGGCTGAACGTGAGGTCCTCGTAGAGCACGCGGTCGCCGTAGCCCTTGCTGACGCCCTGCGCCTCGATGACCACATCACCGAGGCGGGGCCCCGGCGCGATGGGGATCTCGCGCTCCTCGTTCGCCTTCTGGTACTCCTCGGACGCCATCCGCTCGTAGTTCGCGATGCGCGCCTTGCTCTTCTTGGAACGGCCCTTCGGGTTCTGACGGACCCACTCCAACTCTTCCTTGAGCGCCTTCTGCCGTTTGCTCTCCTGCTTCTCTTCCAGCGCGAGGCGGGCGCTCTTCTGCTCCAGCCACGAGGTGTAGTTGCCCTCGAACGGGATGCCCTTGCCGCGGTCCAACTCCAGGATCCAGCCCGCGACGTTGTCCAGGAAGTAGCGGTCGTGGGTGACGGCAATGACGGTGCCCTCGTACTGCTCCAGGTGCCCTTCCAGCCAGGCGACGCTCTCGGCATCGAGGTGGTTGGTGGGCTCGTCGAGCAGCAACACGTCCGGCTTCTGGAGGAGAAGGCGGACGAGCGCGACGCGGCGCTTCTCGCCGCCGGAGAGCGGGCCGATTTTCATGTCGGCGGGCGGGCACCGGAGGGCGTCCATCGCCATCTGGAGCTTGGAGTCGATGTCCCACGCGTCCAGCGCATCGATGCGCTCCTGGAGCTTGCCTTGCTCGGCCATGATGGCGTCGTAGTCGGCATCCGGCTCGGCGTACTTGAGACCGACGGCCTCGTAGTCCTTGAGCAGTTGCACCGCCTCTCCCGCGCCCTCTTCCACGATCTCGCGGACGGTCTTCTCCGGGTCCAGTTCGGGCTCCTGCGGGAGGTAACCGAAGGTGATGCCCTTCTCGGACTGGACGGTGCCGTCGTATTTCTCATCCAGCCCGGCGATGATGCGCAGCAGCGAGGACTTGCCCGCGCCGTTGAGGCCGAGGACGCCGATCTTCGCGCCGTAGTAGAACGAGAGGTAGATGTCCTTGAGGACGAACTGGCCGGGGCGGTAGCTCTTGCTCACGCCGACCATGGAGAAAATGATGCTCTGGTCGCTCATCGAAGGGGAGGAATCGGTCGTCGGGTCGCTCCGCCTCGGTGCCGAGGCGGGATCCAGGGCGCTCCCGAGGCGGGAGGCGCGAGGAAGCTAGACCGTGACGCGCGCGGGGCGCGCCAATCCGCCGCGAAGCCCTATCCTCTCCCCTTTGGTGCCGCCTCCATCGCGCGGTCCCTGAAACCTCACGCGGGGATGACACGTCCGCCGCTAGCTTAACGGTGTTCACCTCTGATCCCATGACGACTCCCCTCGGCACCTCGCGCCCGTTCGAGGAACTCGCCAACGCGCTGACCCACGGCCTCGGGGCGGTGGCGAGTGCGGCGGGCGGCGCCGTGCTCATCACGCTGGCCGCGCTCTGGGGCGATGCGTACCACGTCGTCGGCGCGAGCGTCTTTGTGGGGAGCCTCGTGCTGCTCTACACCGCGAGCACGCTCTACCACGCCATCCCGTGGGAGCGCGCGAAGGCGCGGCTGAAGGTGTTCGACCACTGCGCGATCTACGTTCTCATCGCGGGGACCTACACCCCGTTCACGCTCGTGGGTCTGCGCGGAGCGTGGGGCTGGAGTCTCTTCGGAGCCATCTGGGGGCTGGCGGCCATCGGCATCGTCTTCAAGCTGTTCACCACGGGCCGTTTCACGTTCGTCTCCACGTTGATGTACGTCGCGATGGGCTGGCTCGTCGTGATCGCCATCAAGCCAATGGTGGCGGCCCTGCCGCCCTCGACGCTCGCATGGCTCGTCGGTGGTGGGGTGGCGTACACGGCCGGGACGATCTTCTACCTCTCGAAGCGGATCCCGTACGCGCACGCGATCTGGCATCTGTTCGTGCTGGCGGGGAGCGTGTGCCACTTCGCGGCCGTGCTGACGCAGATCCTCGCGGCCTGACTCGGCATGGCCCGCCTCGGTGCCGAGGCGGAGGACGGTCGGCACCGAGGCGGCAAACGTCCTTGTCTCGCAAGGGGTCGCGCGGCTATCCTCCCGGTTGCCCCCACCCTCCCGCATGAACCCGGACGTCACCCTGCTCTTGGAACGCGCACGGGACGGGGACACGCGGGCGTTCGACCAGTTGGTGCCGCTCGTCTACGACGAGCTTCGCGCCCTGGCCCGCCGCCAGCGGCAGCTTCGCGGGGCGCACGAGACGCTGAACACGACGGCCATCGTGCACGAGGCGTACGAGCGCATGGCCGGAACCCAGACGCCCCTCGCCGACCGGCAGCACTTTTTCCGCGTCGCCTCGCGGGTGATGCGGAGCGTCATCGTGGACCGGGCGCGGGCGCAGAGTGCCCAGAAGCGAGGCGGGAAGGACCGGCCGGTCTCGCTGGAGGAGGAGCGGCTGGTCCCACCGGAACAGGCCGAGGAGGTCCTCGCGCTGGACGAGGCCCTGGACCAACTCGCGGTGCTGAGTGAGCGCCAGGCCGAGGTGGTGCAGCTTCGGTACTTCGTGGGCCTGACCATCCCCGAGACGGCCGATGTGCTCGGGATCTCGCCCGCGACGGTCAAGCGCGAGTGGACCGTCGCGCGGGCGTGGCTGCACGACGCGCTCGCCCCGTGAGCCGATCCGGCGACGGTTTGCGATTGACGGGTGGATTCCTCCCCTTTCGTGACAGCCGTCGCCTCGTGACTGCCCCCGATCACTACGACCGCGCCGCCCGGCTCTTCCTCCGCCTCGCGGACCTGGATCACGTCGCGCAGGCCGATGGGCTTGACGAGGAAACCGACGAGGCCGTTCGCGAGGCCGCCCGCGCGCTCCTCCGCGGTCACGCGACGGGGGGCATTCTCGACACTCCGTCCCCAGTCCCTCGCGATCCGAGGCGGAATCCGGCGTGAGCCCCTCGCGCGTCGTACCGTCTGGCATCGTGCCTCTCCGCCCATGACCGCCGCCGACCGCCACGCCCGCGTCTCCGCCCTCGTCTATGACCTCGCCGAGGCGGGCCCGGCGGAGCGTGAGGCCGTGCTCTCCACCGAGCCGGACGAGGGCGTTCGCGAGGCCGCACGGCGCCTCCTCGCCACGCTGGAGCCCGACGGCCCGCTCGACCGCCCCGTCTCGGAGCGCGAGACCGCCCTCACCCCGCTCGGCACAACCGTCGGGCCGTGGCGCTTGGTGGACGTGGTGGGCGAGGGCGGCATGGGCGTCGTCTACCGCGCCCAGCGCGCCGATGGCGCCTACGACCGCGAGGTCGCGCTGAAGCGCCTCCGTCCCGGCCCGGACACGGCGGGCCTCGCGGCGCGGCTCCGCTCTGAGCAGCAGATCCTCGCGCGGCTGGAGCACCCCGGCATCGCGCGGCTGTACGACGGCGGCGTGGACGAGCAGGGCGTGCCGTACCTCGTGATGGAGCTGGTGGACGGCCAGCCCATCACCGCCCACGCCGACGCGGCCCGCCTCGGTGTTCGCGAACGGGTGGCCCTGGCCGCCGATGTCTGCGACGCCGTCGCCTACGCGCACCAGCGCCTCGTTGTCCACCGCGACCTGAAGCCGAGCAACGTTCTCGTGGGCCGCACCACCGAGGCGGGTCGCGTCAAGCTGCTCGACTTCGGCATCGCGAAGCTCCTCGACACCGAGGCGGGCGATCAGTTGACGCGGACGCACGTCGCGGTCACGCCCGCCTACGCCGCCCCGGAGCAGGTCCTGGGCCGCGAGGTCACGACCGCCACGGACGTGTACGCGCTCGGCGTGCTGCTCTACGAACTCCTCGCCGGGCAACGCCCGTACGATCTCTCCGACTCGACCGCCGCGCAGGCCGAGCGCATCATCGTCGAGACCGTCCCGCCGCCTCCCTCCTCGGTGGCGCCTGCGGACCGCGCGCGCGCCGTTCGGGGCGATCTGGACACCGTAGTCCTGAAGGCGCTCGCGAAGGAGCCCGAGCGGCGCTACCCGACCGCGCAGGCCCTCGCGGACGACCTCCGGCGCCATCTCGCCGGGCTGGCCGTGGAGGCGCGGCCCGCGACGGCCGCGTACCGCCTCGGTCGCTTCGTGCGGCGCCATCGCGTGCTCGCGGGAGCCACCGTGGCGGTGTTGCTGGCGGTCGTGGGGGGCGCGGGGGCCGCGCTGTGGCAGGCGCGAGAAGCCCGAGCCGAGGCGGCCAAGGCCGAGGCGGTGCAGGAGTTCCTCGTCGGGATGCTCGCAGCGGCCAACCCCGAGATCGACGGCCGCGACGTGCGGGTGGCGGACCTACTGGACCAAGCCGCCGCCGATCTCGACTCGTCCTTCGCTGACCAGCCGGAGGTCCAGATCGCCGCCCGGGAGCAACTCGGCCTCACGTACTACGAACTCGGCCTCCTGGACGAAGCCCGGGGGCAGCACCAAGCAGGGCTCCGCCTCGCCGAGCAGATTCACGGACCGGGCTCTCTCAACACCGCCCTCCTTCAGCGCTACCTCGGCGACGTCTCGCGAGAACTGGCCGATTATGAGACCGCGGACTCCCTCTACGCCCTCTCGCTCGCTACCCACAGGCGCCTCCTCGGCGAGCGGGATCGGCTGACTGCCGAGATTCTCGCCGAGATCGGGACGCTCCGCTACTACACCGGCGATTACGAGGGCTCCGCCGAGGCCCACGAGCGGGTCCTCGCCATCGAAGAGGCCGTGCTCAGCCCGGACGATCCCGAGTTGGTCCTCACCATCGGCAACCTGGCG
>JBCCPW010000268.1:0-5518 GCA_039024735.1 Bacteroidota bacterium | reverse complement strand
GGCAGCGCGTCGAGGTCGAGGAGCGGGCCATCGTCCACGGCGGTCGCGATGGCCTCCAGGGCCTCGATCCGCTTGCGGAGCTTCGCACGGTCGCGCTCGGCGTCTTCGAGCTCGGTGCCGAGCGAGGCGATGTCCACGCGCAGCTCGTGGAGCGCGGACTCGTCCGGGGCGCCCGGGCCGAGGTTCTTCGCGACCTGGATCGCCGCCCACGCCAGGATGGCGACGATGGGAATGAGGAAGGGCATGAACTCGACGCCCATCAGATCTTCGGGTGGTGCGGCCGCAACCTACGGCGCGGGCGTCCGCCTCGGTGGGTCCGTTGAGCCAGCCGAAGGCGCATCGGCGCCCCGGTACGACTCAATGAACCGCAGGGCGGTCGTGGCGATCACGCTGTCAGGGAAGGCGTCGAGTGCGCGGCGGTAGTACGCTTCGGCACGGTCTCCATCCCCAAGCTGTGCGTAGCAGAACGCCAAGTTGACCATGGCCATCTCGCGGTAGGAAATCGCTCCGCTGGACAGCATCGTGAGAGAACGCCATCGGTCAACCCACGACCTGCGTTCGAAAAACGCGAGGCTGCGCTCGTGGTGAGGAATTGCCTGGTCGAAGCGCTCGCGCGTCATCAGTCGCATCCCCGCCTTGTGCTCTCGTGCGATCAGTGCCCTACTGCCAAACGAGTACACGAGGTAGACCCCAGCACTGATCAGGAACGCCTCCGACCACTCCACACCGAAAGCCACGCGTGTGCCTCCGACGAGGGCACCGAGGACGGCGAGTTGGACGGGAACGACCCTCCAAGAAACAGGCCGGGTGACGGGGATCTTGCTCATCGCAGGCGCAACCTACGGTGCGGGCGTCCGCCTCGGTGTGTCATAGGCGGCACCGAGGCGGGCGGGATCGGGCCGGGGCGGCGGGCGTCTCTACTTTGCAGCTTCCTGTTTCCCGCCTGCATGACCGGCGACACCCCCTTCGCTCCGGCTCAAAACGTCACCGACGCGACGAACGCGGTCAATCCGAACCGCGCGCTGGGGTCGGACGATCCTCGGTACATGGACTTCACCGAGTGGCGGAGCCCCATGCCGATTGCGGACCGGTTGGCGAACCTCATCGCGCGTCCGAGCCGGGCCGTACCGCCAGAGCACGCGAAAGTCCTCTTCACCGGACACAAGGGCTGCGGCAAGTCCACCGAACTGCGGCGGTTGGCTGCGAAGCTGGAGGCCGATGGCTTCTTCGTGGTCTACTTCGACTTCGCGGCGGAGATGGCCGACATGAGCGGCGTCAACTACACCGATGTGCTGGTGAAGCTGATGTACCAACTCGTCGGCGCGATCCAGGGGACGGAGGTGGAGGGCGCGATCCAGCAAGAGGCCGTCGATGCGCTCTACCGCCGGCTAGCGGGCGTCGTGGTGGAGCACGAGCGGACGAAGCAGGTGGAGGGCGCCGCTGAGAGCGCGGTCACCTTCAAGCCAGGGATTCCGGGCCTGTTCGAGATGCTCTCGCGCCTCTCGCTGCGGATGAGTGGCGGCTCGAAGGAGAGGAAGTCGCTCCAGTACGAGATCGACGCGGACATCGGGCTGTTCCTCTTCGATCTCAACCTGCTCATCCACGATCTCCAGGTCCGCCTGCGAGACGCGGGTTCTGCCGGGCTCGTCATCATCGTGGACAGTTTGGATCGCGTCATCCTCACGTCCTCCGACGATGCCGACGGCCGGACCTCGCATCGCGAGCTGTTCATTGATCACGCCGAGCACCTGATGGCCCCGGTGTGCTCAATGGTCTACACCATCCCGATCTCGCTACTCAGCAACGAGAACGTCGCCAACGTGTGGGGCACGCGTCCCGAACTCCTCCCGATGGTGAAGGTCCACGAGCGCGGGGCGCCCGAGGCGGACTGCGACGGTGCGCTGGACGCGATGGTGGAGGCGGTCGGGCGGCGGATCGACCTCGGTGCGGTCTTCGAGACACCGGGTGACGTGCGCGACCTCTGCCGTGTGAGCGGCGGTCACCTCCGCGATCTCATGATCCTGCTGCGCGATGCGTGCAGCTATACGCCGGACGGCGCCAAGATCACGAGGCGTGCGGTGGACCTCTCGATCCAGGACCTCGTCAACAGCTACCAGCGCGCCATTGAGGACGAGGAGATCCCGTACCTCGTGGAGATTACCCGGACGCAGCGGCTGCAAAACCGCCCCGAGTGCTCCGGCCTCCCGCTCAAGCTGCTCGTGCTGGAATACCGCAACGGCGAGCCGTGGACGGACTTGCACCCGGCCGTCCGCCGGACGACGCTGATTCAGGACGCCCTCGCCTCTGCCGATGGAACCGCCTGACCTTGGCGATGCGACGGCCCTCGCCGCACTCGAACGGCTGATCCGCCGCGCGGACGGCTTCGCGCTGGTCTTCGCGCGGGTCAACAGCCTCACCCGCCGCCGCGACCTCGCCGCCGACCTCCACGAGCGGCTGGCGGACACCGTGCGCGTGCTGGAGGTGGACGTGCCGCCGGAGACGACGGACCTCCAATGGCTCCTCAAGGGTGTGATGACCGAGGCGGAGCCAGACGAGCGGAAGACGGCGCTGTTCGTGTACGGGACGGAGCGCGTGCTGTCCTCGGTCCGCGAGCGGACGGGGTTTCTGCCGGTGCTCAACTACAAGCGCGAGAACCTGCAACGAGCCGTGCCCGCGCCGGTCGTTCTGTGGATGCCGGAGTTCGCACTGCGGCTCATCGCGCGGAACGCGCCGGACGTGTGGGCGTGGCGCAGCGGCGTGTTCGAGTTTACCTCGCCGCGCGAGGAGGTGGAGCGCGCGTGGGAAGCCATAGCACCGGGCGGAGGCACAGACGAGTACGCCCGGATGCGCCCTGACGAGCGCCGCGCCCGGATCGATGCCCTGATTGCGCTGCACGAGGACTACGCCGCGCGAGACGATGCCGTCGAGCCTGAGCAGCAACAGATCCTCGCGAGCTTGAGCGACCGCCTCGGTCGGCTCTTTTGGGGACTGGGCGACTACGACACGGCGCTTGAACGGTTGAAGCGTGCGCTGGAATGGCGTGAGTCCGTGCTCGGCCCCGACCACCCGGACACGCTTACCTCCGTCAACAACCTTGCGTATCTGCTCCAAGAGCGAGGCGACCTCAATGCTGCCGAGCCGCTCTACCGCCGTGCGCTGGACGGACGCGAGACCGTGCTCGGCCCCGACCACCCGAGCACGCTCACCTCCGTCAATAACCTCGCCTACTTGCTCCGGGCGAGAGGCGATCTCGACGCTGCCGGGCCGCTTCTCCGCCTCGCTCTAGACCGGAGCGAGGCTGCGCTCGGTCCCGACCACCCGGACACGCTCCGTGCCGTCAACAACCTCGCGTACCTGCTCCAAGCGCGGGGCGACCTCGATGCTGCCGAACCGCTCTACCGCCGCGCGCTGGAGCGGCGCGAGTCCGTGCTCGGCCCCGACCACCCGGACACGCTCGGCTCCGTCAACAACCTTGCGTACCTGCTCTACGCGCGGGGCGACCTCGATGCTGCCGAGCCACTCTTCCGCCGCGCGCTTGAAGGTCTCGAAGACCGGCTCGGACCGGATCACCCGGACACTCAACTCGTCCGAAACAACCTCAACCATCTCCTTGCCGAGACGGCCGGGCCCACCGAGGCGGACATCGACTGATCCCGCCTCGGTTCGTCTGTGACACCACCGAGGCGGGGCCATTCGTCACCGCAGCACGAACCGGACCGGCAGCGTGTACCGCACGCGCACCGGGATCCCGCGCTGGTGCCCCGGCTCGAACTGGCTCGCGCGCACGGCCGTCAGCGCCGCCTCGGAGAGCAGATCGTTCGGCGAGCGGACCGCCGTGGCGCCGCTCACGCTCCCGTCGCGTTCCACCACGGACTGCACGTAGACGGTTCCCTGCACACCCACCGTGCGGGCCATCTCCGGGTAGACCACGCGGCGTTGCAAGCCCTCCAGCCCGTCGATCAGCACGGGCTCCTGCTGCACGAAAACGAACGGCTCGTCGGTCGCAGCGGCGGGGTCGTCGGCGGGCAGCGGGGGAGGCTCGGTGCTCAGGGGTTGCGGGACCGGCGGTGGGGCCGGAGGCGCGGGCGGACGCGGCGCGGCGACAGCCGCCTCGAAATCCATGGTCAGCTCCGGGATCGGGAGGTCCTCGATCACGCGGTCGTCCTCGACTTCCACGGGCGGCGGCGGCGCAGGGGGTGGCGGCGGGGGAGGGGGCGTCTGATTCGTAGGCGGCGGCGGGAGCAGATCGATGGGACCGTCGCCCACGTCCACCACCTCGATCTGCTCGTTCTCGGGGACCATCGGGACGGTGAAGGCGCCGAGGACGAGGAGCAGCGCCGTCGCGGCGCCGATCTGGAGGTGGAGGCGGTAGTCGCGGCGGAGATCCGCAGGGCGGGACGGCATGGCATCGCAGGGGGAAGGTGCCCTCCCGAGACTGGCTACCCGCCCGTTCGTTGCTCGCGTCGCGCCCACCCTTCCCACAGCGCGAGGCCCACGATGAGCCCCACGATGTCTGCGAGGGTATCGAACGGGTCCGCGAAGCGCCCGATGGGGAGGACGTGCTGCCAGACCTCCAGGAACACCGCGAAGACGAACCCCGAGACGAGCACGGCGCGCAGGCTCGCGCCCGCCCACCGCCACGCGATGGCGTAGCCGACGAACGCTCCGAGGTGGTACAGCTTGTCGGGCGAGAGAATCGCGATGTCGCGGAGGGCGTTGCCCGGGATGGTGCAGGCGGCGAGGACCGCGAGGGTACATCCGGCAGCGAGGGCGCGGCGCGAGGTCGTCGTCATCGGCCGGAGGCCCCCGCCTCGGTGCCGAGGCGGAGAAGGTCGCTTGCGACTATCGCCTCGGGGCGGCCTGGAACGCGGGCGGCGGCGCGGTAGCCGAGCCAGAGCGCCGCCAGCGCGGCGTCCATCGGGGCGAGGCCCTGCGCCATCAGCCCGACTGTCGTGCCTGCGAGCACGTCGCCCGTGCCTGCCGTCGCGAGGCCCGGATGGCCCGGCGGCCCGACCGCCACGGTGCCATCGGGCGCGGCGACGACGCTCGGCATCCCTTTGAGCACGAGCACGCAGTTCCACTCGGCCGCGAGGTCGCGGACGGTCGCGAGGCGGTCGGCGGGGGTGAGATCGGGCGTGCCGGTCAGGCGGCGAAGCTCCCCGAGGTGGGGCGTGAGGACGATCCGGCCGTGGGCCCTCGTCGCGAGGTCGTAGGTGTGGCCTGCGAGGGCGCCGAGGCCGTCGGCGTCGAGCACGGCGGGCGGGCCGTTGTCGCCACCGAGGCGGCGGAGCAGCGCGCGCACGAGGCGTTGGGTCTCCGCCTCGCGTCCGAGTCCGCACCCCACGAGCACCGCTTCTGCCGCCTCGATGCGCGCCCGGATGCCGTCGTACGCCGTGATGGCGAGGGCGCCGCCGTCCGCCTCGGGCTGGGCGTCCACCATCACCTCGGGGAGATGCGCGTCCACCGTCGCGCGGGCGCCCTCGGGCGTGCAGCACACGACGGCTCCGGCCCCCGCCCG
>JBCCPW010000267.1:0-5532 GCA_039024735.1 Bacteroidota bacterium | reverse complement strand
GTCAGGCCGCCTCGGGGCGGTCAAGCATCACCGAGGCGGACAGACCGAACCGGTCCTCGCCCTGTCCTACGAGGTCCCCTCTCCTCGGGGAGAGGGACAGGGTGAGGGGTCGCCGAGGCCCGCGTAAGCGCAGATCGCGGTCACCACCGCCCCGGACTGCTCCATCACCTCGTCGTTCGTGAACCGCATCACCGTCAGGCCCGCCCGCTCCAACGCACGCTGCCGCTCCCCGTCGTACCGCGCCCGCTGCGGATCATCATGAACGGATCCATCCAGTTCGATCACCAGCCCGTGGGCGTGGCAATAGAAGTCCACAACGAACGATCCCAGCGTGTGCTGGCGGCGGAACTTGAGTCCTGCGAGGCGCCGGTCGCGGGCAAGCGACCAGAACCGGTGCTCGGCAGGGTTAGCCTGCTGACGAAGGGCGCGGCGGAAGGCCTTGGGTTTGAGGCGGTCGGGTGGCATCCGAGTCGGGGTCTCCCTCACCCTGTCCCTCTCCCAGCGGGAGAGGGGACCTCGTAGGGAGAGGCGGAAGTGTATGTGTCGCGACCGCCTCAGTGTGTTCCCGCCTCGGTGTGTCTATGCATCACCGAGGCGGATCGGGTCAGGCCGCCACCAGCGCCTCCGCCCCGAGCGTGCTCATGTCGTAGAGCGGGCGCTCGGCTGCCATCGCGTGCACCTCCGCTCGGACGGCGTCCGCCTCGGTGCCTCGGCTCGTGATGACGCGGTCGATGAGGGCGGCCACCTCGCGGAAATCGTCCGGGGTGAAGCCACGTGTGGTCATCGCGGGCGTCCCGAGGCGGATGCCGCTCGTCACGAACGGGCTCTCGGGGTCGTCCGGGACCATGTTCTTGTTGACCGTGATGTCGGCCTCGCCGAGCCACGCCTCGGCGTCCTTGCCCGTGACGCCCTTCGCGCGAAGGTCCACGAGGCAGAGGTGGTTGTCGGTGCCACCCGAGACCACGCCGTAGCCGAGGTCCACGAGGGCGGCGGCGAGGGCGCGTGCGCCTGCGATCACGTTCTCCTGGTACGTGCGGAACTCCGGCCGGAGGGCCTCGCCGAACGCCACGGCCTTCGCCGCGATGACGTGCATGAGCGGCCCGCCGATGGTGCCGGGAAACACCGCCGAGTCCAGGTCCTGCCCGACGGACTTGGGCGCTCCGCTGCGGAACGTCGCGCCGGAGGGGCTGGGGGCGTCGCTGCCTGCGAGCAGCATCCCGCCTCGCGGCCCGCGCAGCGTCTTGTGCGTGGTGGTGCTCACGACGTGCGCGTGCGGGAGCGGATCGTTGAGCAGGCCCGCCGCGATGAGCCCCGCCGTGTGGGCCATGTCCACCCACAGGATCGCGCCGACCTCGTCGGCGATGGCGCGAAGGGCGGCGTAGTCGAAGTCACGCGAGTACGCGCTCGCGCCGACGCTCAGCATGCGCGGCCGCACCTCGCGGGCGCGGTCGCGGACCCGGTCCAGGTCAATCCGCCCGACGTTCTCGCCGTCCTGCTCCACGCCGTAGAAGTGCGCCTCGTAGAGCCGACCGGAGAAGTTGACCGGCGAGCCGTGCGTGAGGTGGCCACCGTGGGCGAGGTCCAGCCCGAGGAGGCGGTCGCCGGGCTCCATGAACGCGAGGTAGATCGCGCTGTTGGCCGTCGCGCCGGAGTGCGGCTGCACGTTGACCCAGGCGGCGCCGAAGAGCTCCTTGGCGCGGTCCCGCGCGAGGTCTTCGGCCACGTCCACCTCGGCGCAGCCGCCGTAGTAGCGCTTGCCGGGCAGCCCTTCGGCGTACTTGTTGGTCAGCGGACTGCCGAGCGCTTGGAGCACCGCCGGGCTCACGAAGTTCTCGGACGCGATCAGTTCAAAGCCATCGTTTTGGCGTTCCACCTCGCGATGGATGGCGTCGAACACCTCGGGGTCGTGCTGCTGGAGCGCGGTCATGTCGGAAGGAAGGGGAGACTCTGGTCCGAAGGTAGACCGCCGCCGCGAGCGAGACTCAGAAGTCGGCGTGTGAACCCACGCGGCCGGGTCCGCCTCGGTGGCCCGGCACCTCCCACCGAGGCGAGCCCAGAGTTCACACCGAGGCGGGCAGAGCTACCGCCCCGAGAGGATCCCACGCACCAGCGTCTCCAGGTTCTCCGGCTCCTTGATGGGCACGAACTGTCCCGCGACACCGAGGAACGTCCACTCGCCGCCCGAGGCCCGTCCGTTCAGGTCCAGCGTGTAGGTGCTCGCGATGCCGTAGTTCGACCGCTCGAACTCCTGGCTCGCCGCGCGTCCCGCGACGGTCCCGGCGGCTTCTCCCGCCGCTCGGCCCAGCCGCTCGGTCAGGAAGCCCAGCGCGCCACCCGTTGCCCGCCCCGCGTCCTCGCCCAGGTCTCCGACGATGGTGACCACCTCGTCCACGAGGAAGGACGTGAACTGCTCGTCCTCTGGATTTGTCCACCAGAGGATGACGAGGAGCGTGCCGATCAGAATGGGAAGGAGGAACCGCATGACGAAGGAGGTGGGCGAAACAGGTACAGCCCGGGGCGGGCAAGATCGGCGAGAGCCATCCAGACTTAAGACCCAACCCCCTGCGTCATCGCGTAGACGAGGAGATTGACACCCATCTGCAACGCCCGCTCCCGTACATCCGGCGGATTCGGGTGGACGCCCTCCGGCTCCCATCCGTCCGCCAGGTCCGATTGGTACGCGTAGAAGACCACGAGCCGCCCCTCGTGGAACAGGCCGAGACCCTGGGCCGGTTCGCCGTCGTGCTCGTGGACCTTCGGCAGGCCCTGCGGGAAGGCGAAGTGGGCGGAGTAGATCGGGTGATCGGCCGGGAGGACCGTCAGTTCCTGCTCCGGGAAGACGGCCCGCAGCTCGCGGCGGATGGCCTCGTCCAGCCCGTAATCGTCGTTGACGTAGAGGAAGCCGCCGGAGGTGAGGTAGCGCCGGAGACGCTCCGCCTCGGTATCGGTCAGGGCGATGTTGCCGTGGCCGTTGAGAAAGAGGAACGGGAAGAGGAAGAGCCGGTCGCTGTCGAGTTGGACGGTCTCGGGCTCGGGCGCGAGGTCGAGGAGGGCGTTCTCGCGTGCGAACGCGATGAGCGTCGGGAGCGGATCCCCGGAGTACCAATCGCCGCCGCCGCCGTACTGGACCCGCGCGATGGCGATCTCTCCGCCGTCTTGCGCGAGGGCATCCGGCGCGACGGCACCGGGCGCGAGGGCGAGCAGGACAGCGAGGAGACCGAGGCGGAGCATGCGGTAGAATACGGGCGCGGCGCCTCCGCAACGGAGCGAGGGGCGCTTCTCGTCTGCCACGGTCGCCCGCCTCGGTGTTTCCGCTTCACCTCCGCCAACTCGGTCAGTACGACGCCGCCTTCGAGGCGGAGGTCTCGCCGGACGGGCGGTTCCGCGTGGAGGGCGGGAGTTACGTCACGCGAGGCGTCCGCGAGGGGCGCCTCTCCCTTGCCGATCTCGCCCGCCTCGGGGCGCTCGCCGAGGCGGTCCATCGCGAGCCCGAGGCGGACATCCCGGACGGCGCCGACGGGTTCGGCAGCACGCTGGAGATCGGCGGCCGGACAGTCCGGTGGTGGGGACCGCCCCCGACCGAGGCGCATCGGGCGCTGATGGGCGCGCTGGCTGCTCTCGGCACCTGACCCGCCTCGGGGCCTCCGCGAACGGACCGAGGCGGCCAGAACCGCCCCGTACCTTCCGAGCCTGACCCCGCGCGCATGCCCCGGCTCCTCGCCTCCCTCCTGCTCGCCGCGACCGTCGCGCTCGCCGCCCGCGCCCAGCCCGGCCCCCGCTTCGACCGCCTCGGTACCGACGATGGGCTCTCGCAGAGCATCGTCAACGCCATCGCGCAAGACCGGCAGGGCTACCTCTGGTTCGGCACCGAAGACGGCCTCAACCGCTACGACGGCGCCCGCTTCGCGGTCTTCCGCTACGTCCCAGACGACTCGACCGCGCTCCCCGGCAACCGCGTCACCGCCCTCGCGGAAGACCCCACGGGCGCCCTCTGGGTCGGCACGACGACCGGGCTGGCCCGCTTCGCCCGCGCGACGGAGACCTTCACCCGCCCCCCGGGATCCCCCGGCGATCCGGACGGTGCGTGCGGCACCGAGGTGACGGCCCTCGCGAGCAGCGCCGACGGCACACTCTGGACCGCCACCCGCAACGGCGGGCTCTGCGCCCGCGACCCGCAGGGCGGCGCCTTCTCGCGCATCGAGGTCCGCCCGGAGCCGCAGCAGCAGCCCGGCGCCCTCGCGCTCTTCCGAGGCGCGCGCGGCACCCTCTGGGCACACCTCACCGGCCTCGGTGCCGAGGCGACCGCCTCGGTGTGCCGCGTGGACGAACGGCGCCGGACGTGCGAGATCGCCGAGGGCATCCCGTGGACCCGAGGCGTCGCGGGCGTGCCGGGCGTCGCGTTCGGGCAGACCGCGGACGGCCTCGCGATGTACCGCCGCGACGGCGACGCCTGGACCCGCGCGCAGGTGTGGCCGGGCGTGCGCATGGCGGTAGGCTCCAGCCCGGCCATCGCGGCCGGAGACCGCGTCTGGGTCGGCACCGAGGCGGCGGGCATTCTCGACGTGGACCCCGAGGCGGGAGATACCCGCTTCCACACCCCAGATCCCGCCGACCCGCGCAGCCTCAGTTCGGCGGGCGTCCGCACGTTCTTCCGCGATGCGCAGGGCTCCGTCTGGATGGGGACCTCGCTCGGACTCAGCCGGTGGCGTCCGCCGGAGACCGGCGCCTTCCAGGTCGTCCTCCGGGGCCCGGGCGGGCTCGCGAGCGGCGCCAACGGCGTGGACGTGTCCGCCGACGGCACCCTCTGGGTCGCCACCAACGACGGCCTCCACCGTCTCGACCCCGAGACGGGCGCCATTGAGGTGTTCCGCCGCGCGGGCGCCCCCGGCGAGAGCTTCCCGAGCGCCTTCTGGTGGGTCTACGAGTCGGACGAGGGGACCGTCTGGGTCGGCGCGAAGCGGCAGGGGCTCTTCCGCTTCGATCCCGCCTCGGGGCAGTTCTCGCGCGAGCCCGGCGTGACCGACGCGCTCTTCGGCGGCACCGACTCGCCGCGCGTGCCCGTCCGCTACATCGACGAGGACCGGCAGGGGCGGCTGTGGCTCGGCACGAGCGACGGCCTCGCCGTCCGCCCCGTGCTCGACCCGACGTGGCGCGGCTTCACCCCCGCCTCGGACGAGTTGCCGTCCACCCACGTCAACGTCGCCTACGAGGACACCGACGGCACGATGTGGGTCGGGACCGATGGCGGGCTGTGTCGCTTCGTGCCCGGCGTGATGGGGCAGGTCCGCGCGCTCGACTGCGACCGGCACATCCCCGGCGACTCCACCAGCCTCGGTGCCGACATCGTCTGGACCGTCACCGAGGACGCCGACGGGCGCGTCTGGGCGGGGGACCATCGGCGGCGGCCTCGCGCGATGGAACCCCGACGACGAAGCCTGGAGCCGCGTCACCACTGCCGACGGCCTCCCCAACAACACCATCTACGGCCTCCTCCCGGACTCCACCGGGCGCCTCTGGATGACCACCAACGCC
>JBCCPW010000266.1:0-5547 GCA_039024735.1 Bacteroidota bacterium | reverse complement strand
CGGCTGTGCGTCGCCGTCGAGACGGACGCGGACTGCGGCGCTCGCCTGCGCATCCCCGACGATGAGGCCTCGCCTCTGCGCGGCCAGTGCCTGGTGTGGACCAGCACGAACGGCACGCAGCACGCGGAAACAGAGGCCATCGTGAACGCGCTTCTAAGCGGAGACGACCCCACCGACGGGGGCGACGAGGCTGCGCCACCGGACCTCCCCGCCGATCTCACGGCCGCTTGCGAGGACAGCGTCGACAACGATGGCGACGGCGCCACGGACTGGCCCGAGGACGACGGCTGTGCAAGCCCGCGGGACGACCAGGAAGAGACCGAGGCGGGAGAGACCGACCTCATGCCACCCGTCCGGCCGGACCTCGACACGACCCTCGCGGAGAGCAACCGGGCCTACTGCGAACGCGTCGGCGCGACGGAGGACATCGGCCGTCTCCACCGGATTGCGCGGTACGTCGCCGACCGCAACGGGATGGAGGTCGGGTTGGATCTCTCGGCGGCTGACCTCTCGCGCAAGAGCTACAGCCACACCGTGCAGCACCCGCCCGATCAGGAATGGAACGGCATCCTGGACTTCTCGAACGGCTGGACCGAGCGAATGGGCCTCTCGGTGACGGTGCAGTGCAACGCGAGCGGCGCGACGGACCTGCGCAGTCTCCTCCCCCCGAGCATCCGCACCGGCACCGCGGATGCCCGAGTGCGCCTCGCTTCGCCCGAGATGGTGATCTGGGAGTCCGGGAAGGTGGAGAGTGCCGCGATCGACCTGCACTTTGGAGGCATCGGCGGCTACCAGAACGCGACCGTGCGCTACTTCACGCCGGGCCTGCGCTACATCGTGACCGTGGAGGCCAGTTCGTCCGCGCGAGGCGCCGCCTTCCGCATGCAGACGCCCGAGGGCTGGCGGCGCGTCGGAACGCCGGTCGCCATTCCGGTCCAGACGGTCCCGCCCGCTCTCGTGCTCGCCCGTCGGGGCGCCGGAATGACCGGCACGTGAGGACACGCGACGGGCTCCGTGCTGTGGTGGGACGGAGCCTCCGGCGGGGCCGGGTATCCAATGCCAATGCTCGGCTCCGCCCCTTCCCGCCTCGGTGGACTCTTCCGCCTCCTTCACGAGACCGTCCGATCCGATGATCCGAGTTCTTGTCTGCGCGGCGCTGCTCGTGGTAGCCGGGTGCAGCTCCACCCCGCCTCCCGACACACCCGGCGTCCGGGTGGAGTTGGCCCGGACCGAGGCGGGCTACCAGCCGCCCGTCTTCCGGTGGGACGCACCCGTCGCCGCTCGCGTGATCGTCCGGCGGGGCCGGACGGTCGTGTGGGAGGTCGCGGAGAACGACAAGCCCGGGCAACGCGTCCCGCTCACGCCGCCGCTCACGTACGGAGCCTCCTTCGATGATCCGGCAGGATCTTCGCCCCGTACCCTCATCTCGCCCTCCACGCTCATGCCTCGCGCCGTGTACGACGTGACTGTGATCGGCTACGACGGGGCGGTGTTCGAGGGACGGTTCAGCGTCCAGGACACCATCTCGTTCGAGTGAGCCTGCCCCACCCCGCCCCGACGATGCGCTACCTCTTTCTCGCCGCACTGATGGTCGCCCTCGGTCATGCCACCCGTGCACAGACGGACGATCTCCCGCTCGGCCTCGGCATCGCGCAACCGACTATCCTCAACGCCGAGGCGCCGCTCTACTTCTACGGCTCAGCCGACGCGCAGACGCCGCTTGACAGCCTGACGGTCTCCGAAGGTCCGCACCACGTCGAGATCGCGAGCGCGCCCCCGTGGCTGGACCCAGAGGTCGCGATGCTCGACGGTGAAACGGTCACACTTCGCGCCATCGGGAAGACTCGACATGCCGTCGAGGTCATCGTGCATGACCGCGAGGTGCGCTGGCCGCCGCGCACGATGTGGCTCCGCCGCGACGCCGTGACCGTGACGCCGTGGGCCGCCTATTGGCTGGACATCCACTCCATCGAGACGCCAGAGGCCGCGCCACTCCACGCGGCGCCGGGCCGCGAGGCCGTCGGCGTGACAGAACCTGGGCGCCCACTCCAGGTGCTGGAGACGCGCCACGCCTGGGCGCGCGTGGCGTACGCAGACGCGACCGAGGCGGAGACCGGGCCGCTCGGCTGGGTCCGCTGGCACGACGGGACTCGCCTGCTCGTGCGGTACTCCGTCCGAGGCTGACCCCGCCCGCCTCGGTACCGAGGCGGAGGAGGAGAGCACGCTACTCGACGCGTTCCGCGACCTGGTCCTGCCCGCCCTGGTGGAGCGTCAGGCGCTCCGCCGGACCGTCGCCGTCGGGGAACGAGATCTGCGCATCCACGCCGATGGCGGCGAACCGCGTGTCGGAGATCGGGCGCAGACCGATGCGTCCCTGGCCCGTCGCCTGCCCGAAGAGTTGGTCCTCCTCGCGCGTGATCTCGATGATGAACGTCGGGGCGAGCGCGAACCGACCGACGTAGCGATCCAGCACGTCCTGGGAAACTGTGACCGGCTCCGGCTCCACCACGTCCACGCCAATGCGCCCCAGCATCAGGCGAGCGTTGTCGTTGCTCGGGTCGAGGTCCAGCGAGCGCTGGTAGTTGGCGGCGGAGCGCTCCGGGTCCCGAGCCACGAAGTACGCCTCGCCGAGGCTGTCGTATGGGTTGGACGCCTCGGGGTACATCTCGACGTTGAGTTCGAAGATGCGGATGGCCGTCTCCACCTCGCCCTCGGTCAGGTACAGGTAGCCGAGCGTGTTGAGTTGGCTCTCATCGAACGCGTACTCGCCTGCCTCGCGCATCGCGCGGTACCGCGCCACCCCGGCCTCCACGCCCTCCGCCTCGATGACCTCGGCGAGGAGGTTTTCTACAGGCTGGCGCGGCATCTCCGCAGGCTGACCGTGGAGAACGCCTGCCAGAGCGATGGTCAGCGGACGGATTGAGTCGCCAGTGTTGCTGATCAGCGCGAGGGTCTGCTCACTCTCCGGGAAGTAAATCAGCATCGACGTGAAGCCCGGGATCCCACCGTCGTGCCCGATGGCGGGGACCCTCGTGCCACCAGCGGGGAAGAGGCTGGACTGGATACCGTACCCGTAGTCATTCAGGACGGGCGTGGTCATGCGCTCCAGCGTCTCGGCACGCTCGAACACCTCGCCGCCGTGAAGGGCGCGCGTCCACGTGTGGAGGTCGCGGACGGTGGACACCATCATCCCCGCCGAGTAGGGCAGGCTGGTGTCGATGTAAGGCGCGTGCTGAACGCGAACGCCCGCGCGGCTGTAGCCGGTCGCCATCCGGTCGAGGACGGTCGTGTTGTCCTGGTAGCCGGAGTCTGCCAACCTGAGCGGCTCCAGCAGTCGCGTCTGGAGCGCCTCGGCGTACGGTTGGCCTGTGACCGCCTCGATGATGACGCCGAGGAGGAAGTAGCCGGAGTTGCTGTAGCGATAGGCCGTGCCCGGCTCGAAGTCCAGCGGCTCACCGGAGAAGACGGACAGGAACTCGCGAGGCGCGACCGGATCGCGCATCATGCTCGGGAAATCTGGGCGGCTCGTGTGCTCCGGGATGCCGCCCGTGTGCGAGAGCAATTGGTGGATCGTCACGGCGCTCTGCGCCGCCGGATAGTTCGGGAGGTAGCGCGAGATCGGCGCGTCCAGGTCGATCTGGCCCGCCTCGGTGAGTTGGAGCACGAGGGCGGCCGTGAACTGCTTCGTCACCGAGGCGATGCGGTAGGTCGCCTCCGGCCCGTTCGGGATGCCCCACGACCGGTCCGCCTCGCCGAAGCCGCGCTCGTAGAGCACCTCGTCCCCGTCCGCGATCAGCGCAACGCCGTCGAACTGGCCGGTCTCGTGGTAGGCGGTCAGCAGGTCATCCGCGCGGTCAGTGATGGATTGGGCGGCGAGAACGCCAGACAGGAGGATGGAGCAGGCGATGAGGGCGAGCGAACGGAGCATCGGGGCGAGAGGGAGAGAGTCCGCGAGGGCAGACGGAAACGAGGCTCAGAAGATGCTGCCGTCTCGCAGAAGTTGCCCTCGCGACTCTGTCCGCCTCGGCACCGAGGCGGGGCACCCCAGCGTGACCGAGCGTTTACGGGCTGCGGCGTAGGTTTCAGTGTTTAATGGCCTCGACTCCGGGTGCTTCGTTCCGTCGTCCTGTTCCTCATCGCGCTCGCGGCTGTCCCCGGCGCGAGGGCGCAGGAGATCGCGTTCGAGCGCGCGACCCGCGTGGAGGCGGCTCTCCCCCAGTCTTCGGTCTATGAGATCCTGGAAGACCAGCGCGGCTTCCTCTGGTTCGCCACCCGCGAGGGCCTCGGACGATGGGACGGCACCACCATGCGCACCTGGCGCCGCGACCCGTTCGACGCCGCTTCGCTGCCCGGCAACATCGTGCGCCGTCTCGTCGAGGACGACCGGGGCGATATCTGGGCACGTGCCGAGGCGACGGACTGGACGCCCAAAGGCATCGCGCGGCTGATCGGCCCCGGCCACGACGAGGTCCGCCGCTACGAGCATCCCGCAGCGACCCAGGTCTTCGTCGGCCCCGACGGTGAGGCGTGGCTCGCAGACTCCACGCACCTCTGGCGGTTCGACCGCTCTCGCGACGCCTTCGTGCGCGCTCGCGAGCGCCTCGGCTCCGCTCCCGCCTCGGCGAGCCTCACAACTCGCGACGGGACCGTCTGGATCGCGACCGACCTCGGGCTGGAGGCGGGTCTGGAAGCGTACCTCTCGCGAGGCCCCGCCCGGTCCGTCCCGTTCGACTCTCCGTGGACGGGAGACATCGGCAACGGTACGCACGTCAGCACACTCACCGAGGCCCCGGATGGGACACTCTGGATCGCAGGCTCCCGCCTCGGGCGCGTCGTCGGGACCCGCGTCGAAACGCTCGCCCTCCCACTGCCCGAGATCGCAGGCTACGGCACCGGCTTCGGCGCCAACCGCCTCCTCGCCGACGACGACGGCCTCTGGATGCCCGGTCTCAACGGCGTCTACCGCTACACCTTCTCGACGGAAGCCCTCTCGCGATACGCGCTCAGCCTCCCCGGCGATATCGAGACGCAGAACTGGATCACGGGCTTCCACCGCGACCGCTCGGGGACGCTCTGGGCGGGGACTGTCTGGGGCCTCCACCACGCCACGCCCGGCGGCAGCCCGTTCCGCCTCCTCGCCCACGATCCGAACGACGCCAACACCATCGGCAGCGGGATCGTGCTCTCCATCCACCGCGACCGCCTCGGTGCGCTCTGGATCGGGACGCTCGGCGGCGGCCTCAACCGCATCGCGCCGGACGGCACCGTCACCCGCTACCGCCACGATCCTGAAGATCCGGCAACGCTCGCACACGACTGGGTGTGGTCCCTCGCGAGCGACGACGAGACCCTCTGGATCGGCACCGGCGACGGGCTCCACTCCATCGCGTTGGAGGCGCCCGGAGCCGTCCGCCGATATGTGTTCCCGGAGCGTCCGCGAGACGGCTACGGCCCGAGCGCCTATGGCCTCCACATGGACCCGACGGGCACGCTGTGGTTCGGTCACCTCGGTGGACTCTACCGCCGCTCGCCGTCGGGCGAGTTCCG
>JBCCPW010000265.1:0-5549 GCA_039024735.1 Bacteroidota bacterium | reverse complement strand
GCAAGCAGATCGTCTTCCTGCACCCGAAAGACACCGCCGGAGTCCTCGTGGAACTCTGCGCGAGCGCGCCCCTCGTTCGGGATCCGCTCTCCGTGACGGTCGGCGGGCGCGAGATCGCAGGGTGGGCCCTCGGGCGCGAGGACGGGCCGGTTTTCCTCGCGTTGCACGGCGCGCTCGGCACGTCGGAGCAGATGGAGCGCTTCGCGGAGGTCTGGGCGCGAGACGTCCGCGTGATCGCGCTCGACCTCCCCGGCCACGGGGGCTCCCGCGACGACCGCGAGATGACGTGGGCCACCTTCACGGAGGGCGTCGTGGGCGTCCTGGACGCGCTAGACCTGCGCGACGTGCGGCTCTTCGGCTACTCCCTCGGCGCGGGCGTCGGCCTACAGGTTGCCCGGCACCGACCGGAGCGCATCTCGCGGCTCGCGCTCCACGCTCCGAACGTTCAGTGGACCGCCCGCGAAGTGACGCGCATGACCGATGGGCTGCGCAACGTGACCGAGGCGGTCGGGGCCCGGCTCGCCTCGCTCCACGGGCCGGACTGGCGCGAGGTCGTCTCGCGGATGATCGCGTTCTCGGAACGCCTGCCCTCGCGCTGGATCTCAGACGACGCGCTGGCCGAGGTCTCTGCCCCGGCCCTCGTCAGCATCGGCGACCGAGACGGGCTCTTCGAGGTGGAAGCGGCGCTGCACCTCGCGCGGACGCTCCCCGAGGCTCGCCTCTGGGTGATCCCCGGCGCAGAACACGCGTTGGCCTCGCTGGACACCGAGGCGGTCGCGCGAGCCGTCGCTGAGTGGCTGTTGGCGTAGGGTCAGTCCGTGTCCACCCGGCGGCAGCGGACGGCGATCCCGGTGATGGCCTGGCGCGAGCCGACCGTGTTGTGGTGCAGTTCCAGCGCGGTCACCCACCGGCGAGGCCCGCAGGCGCTCTCCTCGGTCGTGTTCGACCGGGCGTTCGTTCGCGCGAAGCCGTCGCTCTCTTCCCAGTCGTGCCCTGTGGTTCCCACCTGTCCGAGATCCACGTACGCGGCCTTCACCTTGACCCGGTTGCCGCTGCGTCCGTTCGTCCGCGTGCGCAGCGCGAAGATTCCCTTGAGCCGCCCGCTGGTGCTCTGCACCGCCGAGTTCGCCATCCCGATCCGGCGCAGGCTGCCAGCCGAGCCGTTGCACCGGTCGAAGACCGTCGTTCGCGTCTGGACGTTGTCTCGCCCGGCGGAGGCGTTCATCCAGAAAGCCCTGACGTAGCAGGGCTCGTCGCTGCGCTCGCCGAACTCCAGGGCGTAGAGGATCTCGTTGGGGCGTCCCGAGAGGACGGTCAGATCGGAGCCTGCCTCGCCCGCTAGGGCGCCCGTGCTGGTGGAACCGGCTGTGGTGTACCGAGGCGCGTTGCTCGCGGGAGCCGGGGTCGCCACGACCGGAGACCCGCCTATCTGGATCGTTCCGGTCGTCGGGGGCGGCGTGCTTGTGGGGGGCGGGGCGCTCGACTGACGCACCTCCCGGCAGAGCAGTCCGATCGCGGCGATGTTGTTGCCGTTCTTGATGGCAAGGCGCAGACCCACAGGGATCCCCGTCAACCCATCGCACGTGGCGGAATCTTGCCACCTCTGGTTCATGTTGAGGTTGCGGCAGTTCTGCCGAACGAACTCGAGAGAGGCCGACCCCACGATGTCGTAGGAGCCTGATGAGGTAAACCGGAACGTCCGTGTGCCCAGTCGGACCCCCTTCACCTTGTTGTACCCCGAATTCCGGCAGACGTTGAGGCGGCTGACGGCCTCATAAGGCCCATCAAGCGCGGAGTAGCTGCCGATCGTCTCAAGGCTGCTTCGTGTCGGGCCTCGGGAGCCGCAGAGATCTAGTGTTCGGGTGATCCGCTGCGACTGGTTTGGACCGGTAGGACGGGCGAACACAGCTTCAATGAAGCATGGATTGTCCCCCCGCTCTCCCATCGTGATCGCTTGGAGCATTCCCGGTGCCTGAAGCAACTCGATGCGCTCCGAGTCCATGCTCGGGCCGGAAAAATCGGAGTAGCTCACGTCACCTGTGAGTTGAATGCCCTGGGCATGGACCGTCGGGAGGACCACAGCGAATGCCGCGAGCAATGCGAGAAATGGGGAAATTCGGGGCATGGGAGTTTGATTGTGTGTCGGCCTCCCTGGTACATACGCGTGTTTGCTCTTCCTGAGACCACCCTCTCAGTCGATCTCTTCTCCTACCGCCATGTCGGGTTCTCAGCCTCACGCCCTGGCACCCTCCGACTCCAGCCACGCCGTCAGCCTGGCCGCCCGCGCCTTCGCGGACGACCCGCTGTTCCGATACATCTACCCGGATCCCGCCTCACGCGAGCGTCGGTTCGCGCGGGAGCACGCGGCGTACCTGCGGTGGATCTACCGGCCGGTCGGCCTCGCGGAGACCGTGGGCGACGTGGACGGACTCGCGCTGTGGCTTCTCCCCGAGTCGTTCCACCAACTAGGATGGCGCGAGGCGGCGTGCTTGCCCGCGCTCGTGCGATCCGTCGGCGTGCGACGGTTGCCGGTGGTGTGGCGGACGTACAAGGCGTTCGACCCGTTCTACCCGACGGACGTGCCCTTCCATTACCTCGGCCTCCTAGCTGTCGAGCCCGAGGCGCAGGGGAAGGGACTCGGCTCTGCGCTCCTCCGCGCGGGGCTCGCTCGCGCCGACGCCCAGGGCGTCGGGACGTACCTGGAGACCTCCACCGAGGCGAACGTGGCGTTCTACCGCGCGCACGGCTTCGACATCCGCCACGAGATCCCGCTGCCGGACGGCGCGCCGACACACGTCGGGATGTGGCGACCACCGGGTGCCGGGTGACGACCGCCTCGGTGCTGGGGACCATGTCTCCCTGAGCCTGATCCCCGTTCGCTGAACGCGATGGGCATGGCCTGTGTCTCGAAGGACCGCTGACGGCCGACCGCGAACGACGTGCAGCGACGGTCGGTGGTCCGTCGTCTCCATGGTGGCGCCTCCCGGCGTCCGAGCGCCGCATCCGTTCCCGCCTCGGCACCGAGGCGGGAGGGGTCGGAACTTGCGGAGCCGCCTCGGTCTCTCCCGTCTCATGCCGCCGCTTCCCACCGCCCGCGCTCTCCGCTACGTCACGCCACTGCGCGAGGGCGGCTCGCTGCCTGCCATCGTGGAGACGGACCGCGGGCTGGCCGTCGTCAAGTTTCGCGGCGCGGGACAGGGCGCGAGGGCGCTCGTAGCGGAGTTGATCGTCGGTGGGATCGCGCAGGCGCTGGGCCTCCCGCTGCCCGAGATGACGCTGGTCGAGGCGGGCGACGACTTCGGGCAGGCGGAGCCCGACCCTGAGATTCAGGACATTCTGCGCGGGAGCCGGGGACTCAACGTCGGCCTCGGCTACATCGAGGGGGCCTTCCCGTACGACCCCGTCGCGGCGAGCGACCTCGTGGCCCCTGACCTCGCGGCGGACATCGTCTGGCTCGATGCGCTCACGACCAACATCGACCGGACCGCCCGCAACCCGAACCTCCTGGTCGCACGAGGCGAGACCGACGCCGAGGCTCGGCTGTGGCTGATCGACCACGGCGCGGCGCTGTACTTCCATCACAACTGGGACGCCGTGGACACCGCTCGCGCCCGCGCCCCCTTCGCGCCGATCCGCGACCACGTCCTCCTGCCTATCGCCGGATCCATCACCGAGGCGGACGCCCGCCTGGTGGACCGCCTCGGTGAACGGGAGATCGAGCGGGTCCTCGCGCAGATCCCGGACGCCCTCTTCATGGACGCGCCCGACGGACGCACTCCGCCGTTCGGGTCGGCAGAGGCCAACCGCGAAGCGTACGCCCGCTACCTCCGCGACCGCCTCGGTGCGCCCCGTGCGTGGGTCGAGGCGACAGAGGCGGCACGTCTCGCCCTCGCGGACACCGACGACGCCCCCCTCGCCTACCGCCGCTGACGTGCCCGCGTACGACTACGCCCTGATCCGGGTCGTCCCCCGAGTCCATGTCGGGGATGGAGCGACCGTCGGCGCGATTCTGCAGTGCCGACAGAAGCGCTACATCGGCGTGGCGTGGGTGGAGACGCCCGGCGCCCTGGCCGGACGGTTCGAGGCCCTCGGCCGGGACCTCGTGGCACGGTACCTCGGAGCGGTGGAGCGCGTGGCCTCCGGCGAGGGGCCGCTCGGGAAGTATCCCGCCTCGGAACGGTTCCACTGGCTCACGGCTCCCCGCTCCACCGTCGTGCAGTGCTCGCCCATCCACACCGGCACGACGGAGGACCCGGCCGAGGCGCTTCGGTCTCTCGTCGGGTCGTTGCAGGGAGGAAGCAGTGCCGATACCGAGGCGGGGCTCGCTACGGCCCGCTAGCCCGGAGACTGCGTAGGTTGTAATTCCTCTACCGGGGCGCTCCCCCACCGGGTTTTGCCGTGGCCTTGTGCCATTTGCACCGGTCGCAGCGTCCCGGTACGAGGGCTCTCTCTGTGAGCGGTCACGAGGGGATGAGCATGAGAGGGCGCCACGCACCGAGGCGGGACTCGCCACGGACCGCTAGCCCGGAGGTACAGCCTCTCGCTGAGCGAGCCGCGCGTTGTTTCTTTCCGCTACAGGTCACAAACTCTTGCCCTTCTGGCACCTTGCGGGTACCTTCGGGCCCGATTTGCCTCTGGGAAATCTTCACAATTCACCAGAGCCTTCCCCCTACCCCACCACACCATGCACCGCCTTCTCCCCGTCCTCGCGACGGCAGCGGCCCTCGTCGGGCTCGGCGTTTTCGTCGTCTTCCAGATCTGAGACGGGGGCGTTGGCCCCACGCGTCCCGTCTCGCACCGCGCGGCTCGTCGGATCTCCCGGCGGGCCGCGCGGCGTTCAGGGCCCCCGCCTCGGTGATCCGCGGAGAGACGCCGCACCGAGGCGGGATCAGTCGGCGGCGTCCTGGAGGGCCTCGAAGGTTTCCTCGTGACCGGTGAGGCGCTTCGTCAGTTGGTCCATCCCAGTCTTGACGCCGATGCCGATGGCCGTCTTGAGCGCGGTGTCCACCATCTGACGCGTCGTGGAGGCAGCCTGCGCCTCGGCGATCGCCTCATCCGGCGGGACGAGCACGACGGGCTGGCGGCGCACTTCCTCTTCGATGGCAGCCGTCACGTCGGCTCCTCGCGCCACGCGCCTGGCGGCCAACTCCATCACCTTGGCGGTGTGGAACCGGAGCACATCCCCCGCGAGGTCGGCGCCGGGGCGCTTCTTGGCGCGCGCCCGAAGACCCCACGTCAGCCCGAGCAGCGCGCCCGTCGCGAGCGCAAGGCCGACGGCCACGAGGGGACGTTGCTGCACCCGGTCGATGAACGGCCGCTCCTCGACTACCACGTCGTCCGCAACGAGCCCGAGTTCCTGCCCCAGGGCGCGGACCCGGAACGTGAGATCGCGCTGACGAGCATCCAGCCGGGACTTCAGGTCCGCGGCGGAGAGGCCATCGAGCGATTCCTGCGGCTGGAGGACCGGGGTGGCAGGACTGGAGAGGGAAACGTTCGGCATGGGTCTACACGGCGCTCTGCCGGGCGTGGGTGCGCTCCTGGTCCTGGAT
>JBCCPW010000264.1:0-5579 GCA_039024735.1 Bacteroidota bacterium | reverse complement strand
GGCCAGCCCCAGATGCAATCCGGACACGAGCCGGAGTCCGAGCGGAGGCGCTCGTGATCGGGGATCTGGGAGTTGATGCAGAGGCGCTCGTAGCGGGAGTGGGGCTTCTCCTCCAGACCCAGCACGAGGATGTCGTTCGGCGGGACCCCGCCGATGCGGAGCATGTCCACCCACACGAAGTTGCCCAGCCCGCCGCCGATGGCCACGTAGGAGGCTTCCTGGACCGGGCGGCCGTCCGCGCGAAGGGCCTCCACCGGAACGACCGGCTCATCGAAGAGCGCCGGGGGGAAGTCGCGCGCGATGACGACTGGCTCCGGCGGACCATCGAGGGAGATGGACACGTCCTCGTCCTCTCGCGGGGGAGCGGCCGGACGCCGAGGCGGGACCTCGGGAGCCTTGGCCTCGACGCCCGCCAGCCGGACCTCTACCCGATACGGACCGAGGCGGACCGTCCCGGACTCCCCGAGGGTCGCCGACGTGATGCGCTGGCCCTCGTGGAAGGTCCCGTTGGACGAGCCCTGGTCCTCGACGCGGATCGTGGCGCCGCCCGCCTCGGTGTCCACGTGGAGAACGGCGTGACGCCGACTGACGCGGCCGTCCGCCAGGCGAAGGTCGGCATCGTCCCGCGAGCCGATGGTGACCGGCGCGGTCATCTCTCGCTGCGCCGAGGCGTCCGTCTCGGTGTTCGTCCACGCGATGACGAGGTCGGGTGCAGACGGTGGCAGCGGCACTTGAAGCGAATCGGCCACGACGGTGCCGTCGTCGTCCACCACGACGGTTTCGTCGGCGGGCGGAGGCTCGGCGTCCACGAAGACCGTCTCGTCTGCGTGGACCGTGATCTCCACCACGACCCGACCGAGGCGGACGGTACCCCCGGAGGGAAGTGGTGCGCTTTCGATGCGCTCGTCGTTGACGAACGTGCCGTTGGCGCTCCCGAGGTCTGTGAGGGTGAGCGTGCCGCTCGCGGCATCGAGGCGGGCGTGGCGGCGCGACACCTGATCGTCGGTGATCTCCACGTCGCCCTCGCGCCCGAGGACGACGGGGGCCGAGCCGCTCCATTCGCCAGGCCCGGCGTCGGTGGTCCAGGTGAGGGTGAGGTCCATGAGCTAGTCGCGGATGAAGACGGTGTCGGCGCCAGCGAGAGCGTAGCCGCACCGCACGCACATGCCTTTGGGATTGTAGGGTTGGACGAGCTCGCACTGGTGGCAGCGCAGCTTCCGCTCGCCGGCGTGCGCCGACGTGATGGCGGCGTCGAGGACGCTCTTGCCCACCTTGAGCCGGTCGGTCCGGGCGATCCGGGCGGTCTCGCCCTTGCTCAGCTTGCGGCCCACAGACTCCAGCCGGACGCCGTTGCTTCCAAGCACGCGTAGCACCGGGGCGCCGCCGTCCCAGACGATCTCAGCGTGGCGCCGGTGGATGGTGCGGTCCTCGGAAGGGAGCGCGAGGTCGTTTTCGGGCGCCCGGCCGAGCACGGCAGATTCGCCCTGCGCGATGGCACGCTCGTGGTCATGGCCGGTGTGATCCCAGCGAAGGGTGAGGAACGTCATGGCGTAGCCCAGGTGGCGATGGCCGTGTAGTTGTCGTGGTGGCCGCTGGCGCGAGAGGCGAGGATGGCCTCCATCGCGCGGAGCCACGCGTCGGGTGTGTCCGCCTCGGTGAGGGTCTGCTGCATCTCCTCCTCGGTGACGAGCTCCCAGAGCCCGTCGGAGCAGAGGAGGAAGGCGTCGCCGGGGCGGACCTCGCGGGCCTCCGAGACGCTGGACCGAGGCGGATCCGAACTCCCGAGGGCGCGAAGGAGCCGGTTGCGGTCGGGGTGGCCTCGAACCTCCGCCGGGGTGATCTCGCCCGCCTCGACGAGCGCCTGGGGGACGCTGTGGTCCGTCGTGCGGGCGTCCACGAAGCCCTCCCGGAAGGCGTACAGCCGGGAGTCGCCGACGTGTGCCCATCGCGCCTCGGTCTCCGAGGCGACCAGCACCACGAGCGTCGTGCGCATGGTGGAGAGGTCCGGGTTGCCGTCCTGGAGGGTGCGCACCACGTCCTGCGCTCGCGCGAGGCAGCGGAGAAGCGTGCGCTCGTCGGTGCCCGGGTGAGCCTCAAAGGCCGCGAGGGCGCCCTCGACCGCCGCCTCGGAGGCGATCTCGCCCGAGGCGTGACCGCCGAGGCCGTCGGCGAGCACCCAGCAGGTCTGCCCGTCCGCCTCGCGCCACCCAGCGAAGTCCTGGTTCGTGGCGCGGCCTCCGGCGTGGGTCAGGGGGGAAGCGGTGCGGAACGGCATGGCAGCGGGGAGAGGCTAGAGGATAGCAGTGAACGGGCACACGTCACGCGTTCAATCGCGAAAGCCGTCGCCAACGGCTCACGCGGACGAGCGAGTGACGGCACTCGTCCAGTACCCACACGTACACTCATGCCCCTGGCGCCCTCACCCACGCGCCCATGCCTCGTGTTCTGCTGTTCGCTCTCGCGTTCCCGGTCATCGCTTGCGCTGACCCCGAGCCTCCCCCGGACCCGCCCCCGTCCGTCCGTGCCTTCTCTGGCGACTACGTGCCCGTCGATGACGGCGCGGAGGTCCCGGGCTGGACGGCCTTCCGCGATTCACTCCGTGCCACGCTCGTTCGCGAGGACACGCTCGGGCTTCTGACCGCCATCGCGCCCGACGCGCGGCTGTCGTACGACACCGAGGCGGTAGGGCCCGACGGCTTCCGCGCGATGTGGTTCTCGGGCGACCCGCCGCAGGGACGAAGCCCGTGGGCCACGCTCGCGGGCGTCCTCGATGGCGGCAGTCTGGACGAAGACGGTGCCGTGATCGCCCCGTTCGTCCAGGCGCTCTGGCCGGACGACCACGATCCGCTCTCGTCTGTCGCCATCGTGGAGACGGACGTGGAGGCGCGAGCGGCGCCGTCGGCCGAGGCGGAGGTCGTCGCGACGCTCTCGACGCTCATCGTGCCCGCCCTCGCGCCCCCAGACAGCGGGTGGCGCCAGATCCAGCTTCCCGACGGGCAGGCAGCCTTCGTGGTGGCCGGGCAGGCGCTGAGCCCGCTCAGCTATCGCGCGACGTTCTGGCCGGACCCCGACGGGACGTGGCGGCTGCGGAGCTTCCTCGCGGGCGACTGATCCCGCCTCGGTGCTGGAGGACGTGGCGTGTCGGTCTCTGGCCGTGCGGTCGGGCGTGCTCGCCGAGCGCGCCGCTTCCGTCCTCCAGATGCCTCGGCACCGAGGCGGGACGCGGTCACCTCCGGTCGGAGCCCGGTCCCCAGATGGCCCGCACGGCGCCGGGGACGACCTCGATGTCGAGTTGCAGCGCGTCGTGCGCGACGGGCTCGCCGTCGGCGTGGACGGGGAGCGTGCCTTTCGTGGCCCGTAGCGCGACGCGGCGGGCGCGCGTCATGGAGATCTCCGGCTCGCCGGTGTGGGCGGCGCGCATCGCCAGGGGGAGCACGCGCGCGATGCGCCGCAGTGTGAGCGGCCGCGCGAGGCACACGTCGAGCGCGCCGTCGTCCAGGAGGGCGTCCGGGGTGAGGAGGAACCCGCCGCCGACGGAGTGCCCGTTGCCGATCTCGCAGAGGAAGTACGGGCCGTGGTAGAACACCTCGCCGGTCTCCGGCAGGTCGAAGGCATCGTCGGTCCCCGCCTCGGTGGTGCGGATCTCGACTTCGATCTCGCGGTCGCGCCACCGCCAGAGCGTCCGCACGACCGCCGCGAGGTACGCGGTCCGTCCACCGAGGCGCTTGAAGTTGAGCGCGTCGAGGGCCGCGAGGCCGTCGAAGCCCGCGCCGACGCAGTTCGCGAAGAGTCGCTCGTGGACCGTCGCGCCGTCCTCGGTCCAGCGGACGCGTCCCACGTCCATCGGGCGGGCGTCCGGTGCGCCGGCGGCGATGGCCTCCATCGCGGGACCGAGGCGGGTGGGCATCGCGAGGGCGTGCGCGAGGTCGTTCCCGGTGCCGAACGGGACGATCCCGAAGGCCGCGTCTGTCCCGATGAGCCCCGCGACGACCTCCTGCACGGTCCCGTCGCCGCCGACAGCGACGACGACATCGGCCGCCTCGGTGAGCCTCCGGGCGAGGTCAGTGCCGTGGCCGGGGGCGTCCGTGAGGTGCACCGAGGCGTCGAGGCCGAGGGTGCGGGCGTGCTGCTGGAGGTCCAGCGCGGCGCGAGCGGCGCGGCCGTTCTTGGCGGCGGGGTTGAGAACGAAGGCGAAGCGCACGGGCGCCGGGGATGGGGCCGGTAACTTACCGTCGTGACCTCCCGCCCTTCGATGCCTCTGCGCCTTCTGACGCTCGCCCTCGTCCTCGCGGCCTGCGGTTCGGACAGCGGCCCTCGCGCCCTCACCGACGACCTCGGGCGCAGTGTGGACCTTCCCGGCACGCCCGAGCGCGTCGTGGCCCTCGCGCCCAGCCTCACCGAGATGGTCGCCGAGGCGGCTGGGGTGGAGCGCCTGGCCGCAGTCGCGCGGTTCGACGATTTCCCGCCGGGCATCGAGGACCTGCCGCGCTTCGAGTCGCTGCCGCCCAACCGCGAACAGCTCGTTGCGCTCGGCCCGGATCTCGTGCTTGGCGTCGCCGGACTCAACGCGCCCGCCGATCTCGACGCCCTCGCGAGCCTCGGTCTTCCCACCTACGCGTTTTCCTTCGAGACGCTGGACGACATCCCGCGAGGGCTCCGCACATTGGACACGCTCCTGGCCTCCGAGGGCGGCCACGCGGCAGCGGAGGCGTTCGAGGCGCGCGTCGCCGAGGTCCGGCGGCAGACGGCGGGTGTGACACCGAGGCGGGTGCTGCTGCTCATCGGGGTGGACAACGGGACGCTCTTCGCGTTCGGGCGCGACTCGTACGCGAGCGAGGTCGTCCGCATCGCGGGAGGCGACAACGCGACGGACGGGGTGCCGGGCGATGCGGCGCAGCCTGCCGTGGAGTCCATCCTCGCGGCTCCGCCCGACGTGATTCTGGTGGCGGGAGACGGGGACGTGCGCGCCCGCCTCGTGGATGCGGTGCCCGCCCTCGCGGTGCTTCCGGCGGTGCAGGAGGGGCGCGTCTACGCCGTCCACGCGGATCACATCTTGCGCCCGGGGCCTCGGACGGTGCTCGCGCTGGAGGCCATCGCGCGGCGGCTGCACCCGGAGGTCTTCGCGGACGGGGCAGCGTGAGGCCGCGCACTCTCGCTGTAAGCGTCGCGCTCGGGATCGTGGGCGCGGCGGCGTTCCTCGCCGAGGTGTTCATCGGTCCGGCCGACCTCACGCCGTCGCAGGTCTGGGCGGCGGTGATCGGGCAGGGCACCAAGGTGGAAACGGCCATCGTGTGGCAACTCCGCGTGCCTCGGGCGCTCCTCGCGATGGCGGTCGGCGGGGGCCTCGCGGTGGTGGGCGTCGCGATGCAAGCGCTGGTGCGAAATCCGCTCGCGGAGCCGTACGTCCTCGGTGCGAGCGGTGGCGCGAGCGCAGGGGCGGCGTTGTTCTACCTCGGGTTCGTCCCGCCGGTCGTCGCCAAGGCGGTCTCGATGTCGGTCGCGGCGGTGATCGGAAGCTGGCTGGCGCTGGCGTTCGTGTTCCTCGTCGCGCGGCAGGGGCCGAGGCTGTCCACAGCGCG
>JBCCPW010000263.1:0-5634 GCA_039024735.1 Bacteroidota bacterium | reverse complement strand
GGCATCCCATTCGGGCGCGTCGAAGGGGGCCGGGACCGGGACCTCGCGAAGGCTGAGCCAGACGGTGAGGGCGCGCTCGTGCCGGGCCACGTTCCGCGCGAGGTCCGGGAGGCGATGCGCGTGGCGAACGCGGAGCCCTCGACTCGTCTGCGCCAGCCGTGCCCCGCGCCGCTCGATCTCCGAGATCGTCTCGTCCAAGGTCCACGCACCGCCGGGTGTGGGACGATGGCGGGTCTCGGGGGCCGCCTCGGTGAGGCGAAGCGGAAGGCCGTCCAGCGCGCGACCCGTTTGCGAGTGTGGGTCGGCGTTGTGCGCAGCGACGGCGCGGTCGAACGCGTCGGGGGGACGGGAGGAGCGGGCCTGTGGGGAAGAGGCGAGAAGCAGCGTCATGGCCGGAGTCCGGCAGTGCGACGGCAACGTACAGGCGGTGGGGTGTCGCCTGAGTGTCACAGGGGTCTCACCCTACGTCACTCCCTCCGCCTCGGCACCGAGGCGGGGACGGTCACGGGCGCTCCGCCTCGCTTCGCAGCAGCAGCGCCACCAGCGCCAGCGACACCCCCACGATGGCGAGCCCGTACGGCGCCGCGACCCCGAACAGCGACTCGCTCGCCGCCCCCCACATCCCGACGGCCAGGCTCTCGAAGCCGAGCGGCGAGAGGAGATACGTCAGCGGCAACTCCTTGAGCGCGGAGAGAAACACCAGCGCCGCGCTCGCGCCGAGACCCCGACGCATCAGCGGAAGCGTGGTCTCCGCGAAGGCCCGCACGGGACCCCGCCCGAGCGCTCGCGCGGCCTCCTCCAACCGGGGCGGTGCCTGGTAGAGCGCGCTCCGCACCGGCCCGATGGCCTCGGCCAGGAAGTGCAACGCGTACGCGCCCACGAGCAGCGCGAGGGTCTGGTACAGCACCGGCGCGGCGCGAAGCGAGAACACCACCAGCGCCAGCGCGAAGGCCAGCGGCGGCGTCGCGTAGCCGAGGTAGGCCACCCGCTCCAGGAACCGAGACCCCCGAGACGGTCGGCGGACGCTCACCCACGCGACGGCCAGCGCGAGGACAGCCGCCAGCACCGCCGCAGGTGCCGCTGCTCCGACGGAGTCCACCATCGCCTCACCGAGGCGGGCCCACGTCGCCGGGTCGGCCTCGCGGAAGGTCCAGTGGAACAGCGTCGCCACGGGCAGTACCACGCCCACGAGCGCGACGGTCCCGACGTGCGCCATCGCGGCCCATCGCCACGGACCGAGGCGGACCGGCTCCGCCCGCCTCGGTGCGCCGCTCGATGTCCTCGCGAAGGCCCGCCCGCGCAGCAGCCGCGACTCGCCCCAGAGCAGCGCGCCGGTCAGGCCGAGGAGCATCAGCGCGAGCCACGCCGCGTAGACTCGGTCGAACGCCGCCGCGTACTGGAGATAGATGGCGTACGAGAACGTCTCGAAGCGCATCAGCGAGACCACGCCGAAGTCGCCCAGGACGTGCAGCACCACGAGGAGGCTGCCCGCGAGGTACGCCGGGCGCAACTGCGGGATCACGACCGTCCGGACGGCCTCGCGCCGCCGGAGCCCGAGCGACCGCCCGGCCTCTTCCAGCGCGGGATCCAGCCCGAGGAGGGCCGAGCGCAGGTTGAGGAACAGGTACGGCGCCGTGGTCAGTCCCAGAGCGAGCAGCGATCCCCAGTAGCCGCTCGGACGCGGCAAGGGCGTCCCGACGAGCGTCGAGAGCAGCCCACCGATGCCCGTCGCACCGAGGAGGGCGGTCGCCATGACGTAGCCGGGGATGGCGAGCGGGAGGACGCCCGCGAGCGTCACCGTGCGCCGGAGCCACGGTCCGCCTCGGGCCGCCCACCACGCCATCGGCCCTGCGATGACGGTCGTGAAGGCGAGCACGCCCACCGAGAGCGTGACCGTGTTGAGGAGCAGCCGCGCGTTGCGCCAGCGGACGACGAGCGCGACCGTCTCCGAGGAGTCCGCATCGAGCGCCCGGACGAGCAGGTAGCCCAGCGGCACCGCCACGCCCAGCGCGACGAACGCGAGCGGCACGGCCAGAACTCCAGTGCCCGGCCCGATCCGCCGCCTCAGGAATGCCCGCCTCGGTACCGAGGCGGGCGGAGCGGGTGGCGTGTCCGGAACGGGGGCGGGTGTGGGCACCGGCGGCGTACCGCCCGTGGGCGGCGGTGAGCAGCCCTACAGTAGCCCCTCGTCGCGGAGGATGCGGAGCGTCCCTTCGAGCTCGCGGAGTTGCTCCACGTCCACCGGCGGAGCGAACGCCGAGGCGGCCTCGAACCCGACGAAGCCCTCCGGCGACGGAACGCCTGCGATGACGGGCACCTCGCGAGTGGTCTCGGCGGAGAACGTCTGCGCGTCCGAGGTGAGGAGGAACGCGAGGAACTGCCGCGCGGCCCGCTGCCGCGCCGAGGTGTCCAGCACGCCCGCGCCGGTCACGAGCGCGAGGTTGCCCGTGTCGCCCTCGGCGAAGAACGTGTAGGCGATGTCGGCGCCCTCGGCCTGCTTCCGCAGGACGTAGTAGTGGTTCGTCGGCGCCACGTCGATCTCGCCCGCGATGAGGGCGTCGAGCATGGCGGTGTTGGAGGCGTAGGTCTTCGCGCCCGCAGCCTGCATCCCAGAGATCCACTCGCGAGTGGCCTCCTCGCCGCTCTGGAGCCGGAGCGCGGTCAGGAAGTCCTGGAACGACGAGTAGGTCGGCGTCCAGCCGATGCGGCCTTCCAGCGCCTCGGTGCTGGTCAGCGCCGCGATGGTGCCGGGCAGGGCGGTCTCGTCCACGCGGTCGGGGGCGTAGGCGAGGACGCGGAAGCGAACCGTCACGGGCATCCACTGACCGCTGGAGGGCACGAACGCACCCGGGATGACGCGAAGGGAGTCCGGGAGGACCGTCAGCAGATCGGCTTCAACGGCGGCTCCGAGGGCACCAGCGGTGTTGGCCCAGAAGACATCGGCGGGGCTCCGGTCGCCCTCCTCCTGCATCTGGGCCAGGAGCGCGGCGTCATCGGCGTAGCGGACCTCCGCCTCGATGCCGGTCTGCGCGGTGAACTGCTCCACGAGCGGCCCGACGAGGCTCTCCTTCCGACCGGCGTAGACCACGAGCGGGCCATCCGCGTCGTCCGGGAGGTCGGCAGTGGGGACGGCCGAGACGCTCGCGGTGTCAGCGGGTGCGTCGGTATCGGTGGCGGGTGCGTCGGTCTCGGAGCCGCAGGCGGCGAGCACGAACACGAGGCTGAAGAGGGAGAGGATCCGGAGCATGGGTGTGTTGTCTGGATTGGGTCTAAAGAATACCCGGGGCCGTCTCCGAGGCGTGGTGAAATCCCCGCGCGTCAGCGGGCGCTCGGCCCGCCTCGGTGACGTCACAGACCCACCGAGGCGGACGGCGTCAGGCGGGTGTCCGGCGGACGGTCACGAGCGTGAGGTCGTCGTCTACGCCGTCCGTCGCGAAGTCCAGCACGGCCGCACCGAGGCGGTCCACGACGGTCTCGGCGGGCTCTCGCGCGAGGTCTGCGAGTGTCGCGTCCAGGGCAGTATCGCCGAACTCCTCAGTGCCTCGGTACGCCTCGCTGACGCCGTCGGAGAAGAGCACCAGCAGGTCCCCCGGCGCGAAGGGCGTCTCGACCTGCGCGTACTCCGCCTCGGGCAGGACGCCGAAGAGCGGGCCGCCGACATCGAGACGCGCGATCCGCCCATCGGCATAAACGAGCCGAGGCGCGGGGTGCCCGGCGGTCACGGAGCGGACGACGCCCGCCTCGGGGTCCACGAGCGCCCAGGCGAACGTCACGAACTGGTCCACCTCGGTGCCCTCGCAGAGCAGCGTGTTGATGCGCGCGGTCGCTCTCGCGAGGCCGAACCCGTCCGCGATGTCGTCCCGGAGGGTGTGGACGGCGGCCTGCAGCGAGGCCATCAGCAAGGCTGCTGGGATGCCCTTCCCGACGACATCGGCGACGGCGACGAGCAGGCGACCGCCGGGAAGGGCGGCCACGTCGTATGCGTCGCCGGAGACGCCCTGCGTCGGGCGCCATCGCGCGGCGAGATCGAGGCCGGGCACGGTCGGGAGGCCGGTCGGGAGGAGGGCCTCCTGCACGCGGCGCGCGAGGCGGACCTCGCCTTCGAGTCGCTCGCGCTCCACGCGCTCGGTCACGCGGTCGGCGGTTTCGAGCGCGCCAACGGCCAGGGCAGCGAGGGAGGCGGCGAAATCGGCGGCGGTTGGGTCCAGGTCGGCGCCCGTCGCGCGGGGCCCGAGGAGGATGACGCCGCGTGAGACCTCGCCTGCTCGGAGTGGGACGGCCCAGGCCCAGCCGTCCTCGCGATACGGCGCGGGGGCGTTCCAGTCGGCGAGCGCCTCCGGGACGTGGATCGCCTCGCGGGGTGGTCCCCAGTGCCCGGCTACCGCGAGGCTGCCATCGGGCTGGCGGAGCGCGACGGCCGAGCGCGAGACGAGAAGCTGCCCCATGAGTGTGAGACCGAGGCGGCGGACGACGGCGGCACGGTCCAGCGTGGACCCGAAGGCCTGGGCCATCTCCACGAGGGTACCGAGGGTTTGGGCGCGCGCGGCCAGTTCCCGGTTGGCCGCCTTCAGGTCGGCGGCCGCCCGAGCGGCCCGCACCGAGGCGGCGGCGGCGCTCGCGAGGCTTCGCGCGACGGCGATCTCGCTGACGGAGAAGCGTCCGCCCGTGGCCTTGTCCCCGAGGGCCACGAGGCCGACGGTCTCGCTCGCGTGCCGCAGCGGAAGGGCCAACGCGATGCCGTGTGGGCGGAGCGTGCCCGGTCCGCCGTCGGCGAGGAGGGCGCCTTCCTGCAGGTCCAGTCCGCGCGAGGCGACCACGCGAAGACCGCCGCTGCCGTCGGCGAGGGCGGCCAGGCCGCGCGGGGCGAGCAGCCGCGCCATCAGCGACAGGAGCAGCGCGCGGGCCGCGCCCTCGGGGTCGAGCGGGAGGTCGTCGAAGCGGTCGGCGGGCATCGCGAGCAAGCTAGCGGCGTCGCGTTCGGGGATCCGGCGCCAGAGTTGCGCCCGCCTCGGTGCGGCCCGCCTCGGCACCGAGGCGGAGACGGACGGAGTTTCGTGGACCTCCTCGCCTCGGTGCGTTCCTCTCACCACCGAGGCGGACGCCATCGCACGATCACCGAGGCGGATCCTGCCGCGTGAACTCCGGGGCGGGCCTCGCGTTCGGGCAGTCGTCCCCTCGCCTTTATGCCGTTCCCTGTTGCTGCCGCTCCGCTCCCGTTCGTCGGCGAGCTGGCGGCACTCTTTGCCGCGGGCGTCCTCGTGGCGTACCTCTGCTATCGCGTGCGGCTCGTGCCGATTGCGGGGTTCTTGCTCGCGGGCGTGGCCGTGGGGCCGAACGCCCTCGGCCTCGTGACCGACCTGGAGTTGGTCCAGCAGATCGCCGAGGTGGGCGTCATCCTGCTGCTCTTCTCCATCGGTGTGGAGTTCTCGCTGAAGGAGATGGCGCGGCTGGCCCGGCCCATCTTCCTCGGCGGTGGTGTGCAGGTGGGTCTGACGATTGCCGTGGTCGCCGGGATCGCGCTTGCGCTGGATGTCCCTTTTGGCGCCTCGGTGTTCACGGGCTTCCTCGTCGCGATGTCGTCTACGGCCATCGTGCTGAAGGTGCTCGCCGAGCGGGCGGAGTCCGACACGCCGG
>JBCCPW010000262.1:0-5648 GCA_039024735.1 Bacteroidota bacterium | reverse complement strand
TGGTACTCCGACACGTCGTCGCGGAGATCGATGGCCTCCGCCAGCTGGTCTGCAGCTGCGTCCCACTCGCCCTGAGCGAGCAGGGATTGACCCAGAAGGAAGCGCCCGTCAGCGCACGCCTCATGCGCGTCTACGATTGGTTCCAGAACAGCCTGGGCCTCCGCGGGCCGGCTGGCGTCGAGGTGTGCGCGGGCTGAGGCGAGGTCAGGACACGGCTGTGCGCGGACAGCGGCTGTGAGCGCGAGGAGGGTGAGGAGAGGGACGCGAAACATGGCAGGGTGCGTGAGTGAGGCCGACATCACGGGCCGACCTTCGCTCAGTTGCCCTCGACCCCGGCCCCGCTCCCTCGCAGGGCCGGAATGCAACCTTCTGTGACGGATGACACGGCTACCGGGCCGTTCAGCCCCCTCCGCCGAGGCGGTGACGCAGCCTCTCTCGCATGGCGGCGACGTGCGACCGCGATACCGGCACCTCGCGGAGGCCATCCCCGATGTCCAAGTACAACCCCTGCGCGTTGCCGCGCACCGACCGAACCCGATCGAGATTGACAACGAACGACCGGTGCGTGCGGACGCACGAGCTTGGAAGCTGCTCGATCAGCGACTGCGTCGAGAGGCGGAGGAGGTGCCTCTCCTCTCCGCCGGCCTCTGACGAGACGGTGATCTCCACGTAGTTCCCGGAGGCCTCGGCGAATGCGAACGCATCGACGTTCAGCGTGAGCGTGTCACCGACCTGCGGCCGGAGAACGACGGTACGGTCCCGGTGGCCGTCCGCTGTGTTCTCCTCATCGGCAGATAGGCGCCGGGACGGACGCCACCGACGCTTGAGGAGGCCTGGAACCAAGCCCACGAGCCCCACCTGGACCACCATCCATGCGACCGAGGACGGGTGCCACCAGTCTGCGCCTGCCGAGAGACCGCGGTAGAGTACCATCCCCGTCGCCAGCAGTGCCACGGTCCAGATCTGCCACGCCCGCGGCGCCTCGGCCGATCTGGTCACGCAGCGGAGGAGAGGACGAATCGCGAGTTCGTTGACCAGTAGCAGTCCCGCTGCGACCGCCCCAAATCCCGAGACCCACAGCATCTCAACCCCGAAGCCGTGGTCGATTCCGAACGGCTGGAAGACGACAAGGAACGCTGCAACGCTCCCGCCGACCCAGCTGGCGGACGCCAAGGCAGCCCGCGTCGGGTCGGAGATGGATAGGCCCGTCACGTCGAGTGCTCGTGGATGTCTATCGAGGAGTCGAAAACCTACGCCCAGCCGCTTTGGCTCTCTGTGGTCAAGCTGCTCGTACGCCGAGGACACTGTCAGGCCCGGTCTGATGCGTGCGTCTCTTCATCCCGATCTTGAAACGCCGGAGTCCACCGTCGTTCTGCGAGGGCTCGCGAGTTTCCGATCCAGGAGCGTCCACGGTTCGGCCCGAAACACACCCCATGCGCATTGATCTCCCTCCTGCCGATCTCCTGACGGCCTCGTAGCCGCCGGACCGTTGTGCTCATCATCGTAGCCCCTGCTTATGTCCCGCGCCCGCTCTGCTCTCGTCGCCTCCGCTGCTCTCGGCCTTTCCGCCGCCGCCCTTCGCCGCTGGCGCCGCCGCCCGTCTCCCACCGCCTCGGGGCGTCCGATGCGCGTCGTCTGCGTCGGAGCTGGGTTCGGTGGGCTCCGGCTCGCGCAGGAACTCCGGCACGCGCCCGTCGACGTTACGCTCGTCGACCAGAACAATTACCACCTGTTCCAGCCGTTGCTCTACCAGGTGGCGACGGCCGCACTGGAGGCTGAGGAGATCGCCCACGCCGTTCGCGGGGTGTTCCACGACCAGGACAACGTCCGCTTCCGCATGGCCCACGCGACGGGCGTCGACTGGGACGCGCGCCACCTGCTGACCGCTGGGGGCGATCCGATCCCGTTCGACCGGCTCGTGATCGCAGCGGGCGCCGAGACAGCCTCCTATGGCGTGCCCGGCGTGGACGAGTACGCGTTCGGGCTCAAGCATTTGGAGGAAGCCGTCGCCCTGCGGTGTCACGTCATTCAGTGCTTCGAGCGCGCGGCCCTCAGCGCGCAGGAGATCAACCGAGGCGCGCTCACGTTCGTCGTCGTCGGTGGAGGCCCGACGGGCGTCGAGATGTCGGTCGGGCTTATGGAACTGTTCTCGAAGGTCCTCGAGGACGACTTCCCCGATCTCGACGTCTCGCAAGCGCGCGTCATCCTGGCCCAGTCCGGCGACGGCGTCCTGACGGCCTACGACCGCGACCTCCAGCAGTACGCACTCGACCAGATCCGCCAGCGCGGCGTGGACGTTCGGCTGGGGGCCACTGTGGAGCGTGTCGAAGGGACCGGCGGTCAGGCGGCAGCCGTCATCATCAACGGCGAGCGCGTCCCTGCCCAGACGGTCCTGTGGGCTGCGGGCATCCGAGCGTCCGGGCTGGCGGAGACGCTGGGGGTGGAGCAGGGGCGCGGCGGGCGCATCACGGTCGGCCCCGATCTCTCCGTCGCAAACCGCCTCGGTGTCTACGCCATCGGCGACATCGCGGCCGGACCGGAACCGCTCCCCCAACTCGCCCCAGTCGCCCAGCAGCAAGGCCGCTACGTCGCCCGACGCCTTGCGGCGGAGGCGCGTGGGGAGGCCCCGGACGGCGGCCCGTTCCGCTACGTCAACAAGGGGACGATGGCAACGATCGGGCGCGGCGCGGCGGTCGCGGAGGTACCGGGCGGCATCAAGCTGACCGGGTTCGTCGCGTGGCAGGCGTGGGCGTGGGTCCACCTCGCGCTTCTGGTTGGGTTTCGAAACCGGGCCAACGTCTACGTCAACTGGGTCTACAACTACTTCACCTACGATCGTTCGGCGCGGCTGGTCTTGGACCGAGACCGCGTCGCGGGGCTCATCGCCCGCGTCCCGCCAGAGGTCGAGCAGGCCAGCGCAGCGTCCGCATGACCTCCGGCGACGGCACCCTGTCGGCCGGATCCCACCACGCTCCCACCTTTCGTCAGGCTCTGCCTGTCGGGCGCAGGCGCGACGCGCTCCCGTGCTCACCCCCGGCAGTGACGCGATCCTCTGGCAAGCGGACGGGCTCGTCGTGGAGATCCTCTCCCGCAATGGCAGGGAGCGCCGTCACGGATGCCGACGGCCCTTGAGATCGACCTGGGACGTTTCACCCCCGTGGTCTCACCGAGGCGGAGATCGCTCATTCCGCCTCGGTGGGCGGGAGAACCGAGGCGGGCCCGTCAGAACTCCAGGCTGAACCCGACGGTCGGGAGGCGGCCCACGTTGGTCTGCTCGCGGAGGCGATCCGGCTCGGCGGGATCCTCGGTGTACTCCAGCGCGAAAACGTTCTCGCGGTCGAGCACGTTCTGCACATCGAGGTAGACGACGCCGTTGAAGCGCGGGCCGATGGCGAAGCGGCGGTCCACGCGGAGGTCCCAGCGCGCGTAGGCGGGCGTTCGCTCCGCGCCGATGCGGTCGAGGTCGGCCACGCCTCGGCGCGAGAGCGCGTACTCCACCGCCGAGGCCTCCAGGTCGAACGGCGTAAACGGACGCCCGCTCTGCACCGTCAATCGCGAGCCGATCTCCCACGTACCGAGGCGGACACCGCCCGTGAGCGAGACCGTGTGGCGCACGTCCCACGCACTCGGACGGTAGAGGCCATCGGACCCTGTGAACTCGCTCCAGCCCAGCGTGTACGCGCCGACGCCGTACCAGCGGCTCGTGAGCCTCTTTTGTGCTGCGAGTTCGAGGCCATACGCGCGGCCTTCGCCCTGGGAGGTGAGCGGCTCCGCCCCCACGATCCCGAAGTCACCGCCGAGGTTGGCGAGCGAGACGCGCGGGTCGGACGCCGAGACGGGGTAGTCGCCGTAGCTCTTGTAGTAGCCCTCCAGCGACACCCGCAGACTGGGCTCCGGCGTCACCGCCAGCCCGCCGACCACTTGCGTCAAGTCGATCCAGTTCAGACTCCGGTTGACGAACGCGCCGTCCTCTTGCACCGCGAGCGAGACCAACTCGGGCGACTGGGTGAAGCGGCCCAGCGCGGCACTCACCTGCAGCTGCTCCGTGAGGTCGTAGCTGGCAGAGGCTCTCGGTGAGACAACGACCGACTCGTCGAGGAAGTCGGTCGCGTCGGCGCGGAGACCGCCGGTCAGCGCGAGGCGTCCGGAGAGGGCGCGGGCTGTGATCTGGCCGTAACCGAATCCCTTCCAGATGCCGAGGTCCGTACCGAACTGCACGTCGGTGTCGAACGGCGTCGCGGGGGTGGCCCGCTGGAAGAACTCGCTCGTGATGGTCTCGCGGGAGGCCCCTCCACCGATGCCCAGCGTGACCTCAGGACCGAGGCGGAGATCGCCGTCGGTGCGGAGGCGCCACGCGGCCTCCTCGGAGTCGTTCTGGAGCAAGGACTCGCCCGCCTCGTCTCGGTCGGCGAAGCGGAACTCCTGGTAGCTCCGGCTGAAGGCGGTCGTGAAGAAGCCGCCGGGCACGAGTCGCCGCCACGAGAGGCCGGTGGTGTAACTGCGCTGGTCGTTGTCGGCCACGCGCGAGGCGATCTCCTGGTTCTCGAAGTCATCGTCCGGCCCGGGCTGGACGATGTCGAAGTCGTCGATGGCCCAGAGGCCGAAGTAGACGAGACGGTCGCGGTCCGTGGGCGTGTACTCCACACGGCTCTGGAAATCCCAGTACGCCGGGCGGATGGGCAGATCGAGAAGCTGGAAGAGCAGTTGGAGGTAGCTGCGCCGCGCGGAGAACGTCCAGTTGAAGTCGGGCCCGGAGGACCCGTCCAGAGACAGAGCGCTCTCGCTCGCGCCCACGGTGAAGTCGCCCGCGAGCACCTCCGGGCTTCCGGGCCGGTTCTCGATGATGAGCACCGAGGAGGCCGCATCGCCATAGCGGACCGGGAAGCCACCGGTGTAGAAGGTGGCCTCGCGGATAAAGTCCACGTTGAGGAGGCCCACCGCGCCGCCCGTCGCGCCCTGCGTGGCGAAGTGGTTGATCTGCGGTACCTCGATACCGTCCACGAAGTAGGCGTTCTCGCTCGGCCCGCCGCCGCGCACGAGGAGGTCGTTGCGGTTGTCCACGCCACTCGCCACACCGGGCAGCGCGAGGAGGGAGCGCGAGACGTCGTTGAGTCCGCCGGGGGTGCGTCGGATCTCCTCCGGTCCCAGCGCAGCGACCGAGATGGGGGCGTCCGGCTCGTCGTCGAAGAAGCCCGCCGTGACCGTGACGCCCTCCGCCTCGGTGAGCGTCTCGCGTAGTTCGAAGAGCAAGAAGGTCGGCCGCGAGCCCTGGATCACCACGTCGGTTTGGACCTTCGCCTCGTAGCCCACGAACGTGGCCCGCACGCGGTACACGCCTGCCGCGAGATCGTTGAGGGTGTAGCGGCCGTCGAGGTCGGTCGCGGCGCCTGCGACGAGGCTGCCCTCGGCATCGAGGACGGCGACGTTGGCACCCGGCAGCGGCTCCTGCGTCGTGGCGTCCACGACGCGGCCGGTGAGCGTCTGCGCGCCGACGGACGCCGTGAAGGAGAGGGCGAGGAGGAGAATGGCGAGAGGACGCATGGGCTCCGAGAGAAGGGAGTCCCTGAATCCGCACCCCCCGCACAGGTTCGCGAAGCGGCTGCAGAATCGGCCGATGTGTGGCTCAGCAGCCGATGCGAGCCGCCCCA
>JBCCPW010000261.1:0-5676 GCA_039024735.1 Bacteroidota bacterium | reverse complement strand
GGTACGCCGCTTCGATGGGCACGACTCCCCGAACGCTTGCGCGTGCCTGCCGCCGCGCCCGGGGGCGCTCGCCGAAGCAGATGGTGGACGCACGGGTGACGCTGGAAGCCAAGCGGCTCCTCGCGACGACCGACGACACAGCAGAAGCGATCGGCTACGCTCTGGGATTTACAGAGGCGACCAACTTCGTGAAGTTCTTCCGGCGTGTGACCGGGACGACGCCCGATGCCTTCCGGCGAGCGCAGGCCACCCGGTGACGTGACCCGATCGGCAGGCTCCGCCTCGGTACCGAGGCGGACCGAGGCGGGCGCGGTCTGCCCGGGAGGCGCGGGGCATCAGAACGGTCGGGGACGAGCCTCTGGTGGGGGGGCGGACTCGAGATCGTCCCACGCGGCGAGGCGCGCGGCGGCCTCATAGGTGCTGTCCGCGAAAGCGATCAGGGCAGCGTCACCCTGCTCGTGGACCGTCGCGTAGGGCAGCACGAACTCGAAGAGCGTCGGGTCGTAGCGTGCGGCATCCGGGCGGACCGTGGCCTCCGCGAAGCCCTCCGGTGCGGGGTAGGCGTAGCTGTAGAAGAGCGGCTCCGTCTCGTCGGTGCCGGGCCAGAACCCGATGCTGGAGACCTCCTGATTGTAGGCCTCGCGTGTGACCCAGTCTGGTAGGTTCGGGATGCCCCCCGGGTGATCGGGAGCATCCCGACCGGAGAACCGCGTCACGGCGAGATCGAAGCTGCCCCAGAAGAAGTGGACGGGGCTGCTCTTGCCGTCGAACCGGGAGCGGAAGGCGTGGAGCACACGGTGCGTCTGCCGAAGCGCGGCCCCGAAGCGTTCGGCGGCCTCCGGATCGTACGAGGCGTGGACGGTGTCCTCGGCGAAGGGGATGGGATCGGGGACCTCGTTCGGAGACTCGTGGATCTCGACGGGCAGGTCAAGGTCGCGCAGCGTGTCCATGACCTCGGCGTAGAAGGCCGCCACCGATTGGGCACGGAGCGGCAGGGTTCGCTGCTCTTGCCCCGCATCGATGAAGAGGCGGTGCGTCACGAAGTCGAAGTCGATCTGGAAGAGCCGCGTACCGTGAGGGATCGGGGAGGTGGTCAGGCCACGCGGGGTGACGTACAGCGTGGAGTGCCACGAGTGGTTGGTCCACGGTGTTTGTGCCAACCGGATCTTGCCGACGATCTGGGTCCAGAGGTGGAGGGTGTCGCGGGTGGGGCCCCACGCGGGAAGGGGCGGCCAGTGGGGTATGGGCATCGAGGGGGGCGAGAGCGGGAGCAGGTCCAACTGAAAGATCTCGCGCGCCGTTTCAGCGGGGGGCCTCCACAGTGAACTCCATCCGTGTGGCAGAACGGAATCCCAACAGCCCCGACAGCGGCCCTGTGCGTTCCTCCCCAACGGCCTCGAAGCCGAACCGGTCGTAGAGACGCCGCGCTCCCGTGTTGGTGTCGATGACGTCGAGGCGGACGCTGCGGTCGCCGCGTTCCCCGGCGAGATCCACGACGGCCTGCAAGAGACGTGTTCCGATGCCGCGCCCCCGGGCGTCGTCGTGGACGACGAGACCGTCCATGCACAGTTCGCCCGGGTTGACAGGGCGGTCGTAGAGCGCAAACACGGCCATCGCGCGGAGGGCGCCTGCCAGGCCGAGCCGCTGGCGAAGCGTGCGAACAGTGATCCCGGAGGTCAGCGAGCCCGTCTCGGTCTGGAATCCCGCGAGGCCGAGCAACCGTCCGTTCGCGATGGCGCCGATCCCGTAGTCGAGGCGCATTGTCTCGGCGAGGAGGGTCACCCGTCGGTCCCGGTCGGGGATGCCCACACCAAGCTTCGCGCCGAAGGCCTGATCGTAGAGCGCGGCCGCCTCGGTGCGGTGGGCTTCGGGGATGCCGTGTTGGTACGTCACGACAGGCTGGCGAGGGGCAGAGGGGGGAGAGGTCATGTAGCGAAGGTAGCTGATCGGGGCTAGATTGTTTCAATTGAAATAAAGTTGTCTCATGTCTCACGGAGATACGCATGACCCCTGACACCGCCCTCCTGAACGCCGCCGCCGTTGTCCTCGCGCGCAACCCTGGCGCACCGCTCGCCGACATTGCCGCTGAGGCAGGCATCGGACGCGCGACGCTCCATCGCCGCTACGCCACACGCACCGACCTCCTCCGCGCGCTGGCGCTCGAATCGCTGGAACAGACCGAGCAGGTCCTCGCACCTCTTCTCACAGGCGACACGCGCGGCGCAGACCGGCTGGCGGCGGTCGCAGACGCCCTCGTGCCCCTCGGCGCCCGCTTCCACTTCCTGATGAGCGAGATCGCCATCTATGACGACCCCGAGGTGTCGGGGGCCTACGAGGCCCATTTGACCCGCCTCGGGTCTCTCATCGAGAGTCTCAAGGCAGACGACGCCCTTGCTCCCGACGTACCGACAGCGTGGGGCGTCATCGCGCTTGACGCCCTGGTGTGGGGCGCGTGGTCGGCGGTGGAGGAAGGCTACCTCGCCCGTCGCGACGCCCCCGTTCTCGTCACCCGCACGCTCCTTACCGGACTCTCCCCCTCACCCTGATTCCATGAACACACTGCGTGCCAAGTGGCGGCCCATCGTCGGGCTCGTCATCGTCATCGTCGCCACCGTCTACAGCCTTAACTGGGTGTGGGGCATCCTCTTCCTGATGTGGGTCGCCCCCGACCTGCTGACGGGTGTGACCTACTTCCTCGAAGAGGTCCGTCGCGACCGCGAGCCGATTCTCTACTGGGCCATCATGGGCGCGTGGGTGCTGCTGTCGCTGTTCCTGTTCATCCCGCAAAGCTGGTACACATCATGACCGCGACCCGCCGCATGCCCATCCTACCTGTCGAGGCGTACACGTCGCAAGCGTGGTTCGACCGCGAGATGCGGGAGATCTTCAGCCGGACGTGGCAGTTCGCCGGGCTGATAGAAGACGTCGCCGAGCCGGGGGCCTACTTCACCGTGCAGGCCGGGCTGAACAACCTCCTCGTGGTACGGGGGCACGACCAACGGCTGCGTGCCTTCCACAACATCTGCCGCCACCGGGGCACGCAGCTCCTTCGCACCGCCGGGAAGGCCGAGAAGGCCATCACCTGCCCCTATCACGACTGGACCTACTCGCTCAACGGCCAGCTTCTGAGTGTGCCCGCCAAGGAGCGCGAGTTCCCGGATCTGGACATCCGTACGGTCTGCCTCAAGAAGGCGTCCGTCGAGACGTGGAACGGACTGCTGTGGGTCCATCCAGACCCCGAGGCGGAGCTGCTCATGGACTTTCTCGCGGGCGCGCAGGACCGGGTGGGGCCGCACCGGGTCGAGGAGTTGATCGAGTGGCCGCAGGGCCGCGCCACCGAGGTCTTCCGGGCGAACTGGAAGATCGTCGTCGAGAATTTTATTGACGTCTACCACCTCGCGCACCTGCACTCGAACACGCTCTACATGTACGACCACGCGAAGGCCGTCAATGGGTGGGCAGGACCGCACTACCTCTTCTGGGAGCCGCATTCAGAGGACTATGGCGCGAGCCTCAAGATGGCTTCACCGCTGCCGCTCATCGACCACATCCCGGAAGACCAACTGGGGGCGTTCGCTCCGATGCTCTTTCCCAACATCGGCCTAAGCGCGACCGAAGGGTCGTGGTCTACGTTCCACATCAAACCCGTTGGTCCTGCGGAGACGCACGTCGAGGTCCGCACGAAGGTGGCGAACGCCTCGGGATGGGCCTTCACGACGCAGGCTGCGCGCTCGGCCATGTGGCCTGGCTGGCGCCGCCTCGGTGGCAAGTACGACACCGGCGACAAGGACGACCCGATGGCCTCGGGCAACTTCATGGCGGAGGACATCTACGCCTGCGAGCAGCAGCAGAAGTCGCTCCAGTCGCCCTACTTCGAGGTCGGCTTCACATCCGTCAAGGGCGAGGATTCCGTCCGCCAGTTCCAGCGCGTCGTCGCGGAGTGGCTGGGCGAAGATCTCCCGTGACGTGCCACGTCTCGAAGTCCAATGAGGATGTCATTGCGAGCGCCAGCGACGCAATCTCGATCCGCCAAGCGCTATCTCGTGTGGGCAGCGACCGGCCTCATCGCCGCGTCCTTGCTGTGGTACATCGGGACAGGCATGGCGGTGGCGGGAGGTCTCTCTTGCTGGCGATCACCGTCGCGCTGTTCGTATTCACCCGCCGCTCCTGACATGGACTACCACCCGCTCCGCGTCATGGCGGTGACTCCGCGCGCTGAGGACGCCACAACGTTCACGTTTGAGGTCCCGAAGGCGCTGCGCGAGACGTTCGCCTCGCAGCCGGGCCAACACCTCAACATTCGCCTTGTGTTGGATGGCGAGGAGGCACGGCGGTCGTACTCAGTCCACAACTGCACACTGGCCGGAGAGCCGCCTGCGATCACAGTCAGGCGTGTGCCCGGCGGACTCGTCTCGAACGCCCTCAACGATCGTATCCGCGTGGACGACGTGATCGAGTGTGCACCACCCTCGGGCTCGTTCGGCCCGACCCTCGCGCCTGACGGCTACCGCCAGTTCGTGCTGATCGCAGCGGGCAGCGGCATCACGCCGATGCTCTCCATCCTGCGCTCCGTGCTGCACGCCGAGCCGCGTAGCTTCGTGGACCTGCTCTACGGCAACCACAGCCGCCAGTCCGCCCTCTTCGCCGACGACCTCGACGGGCTGGCGGACGCTCACCCGACTGTCCGCGTGCAACACACGTTTTCATCAGCGGGCTGGTGGGCGAGCCTAAACGGCGCGTGGCGAGGCCGCATCGACGCCGAGCGGCTCCGCCAGTTCGTAAACGCCTACCCGCCTCGGGCGCAGACCGTCGCGTACTACGTCTGCGGGCCGGGCGGAATGAATGCGTCCGTCCGCGCAACGCTGCTCCGCCTCGGTGTCCTGCCCGAGCAGATCCACATGGAGCACTACGGAGCCGTCATCGACGAGGCGGCCCACGCCACCGAGGCCATGCCCGACGCCCGCCTTGTGGCGACGCTCAGAGGCGAGACGGTCGAGACGCAGATCGCGGCAGGCCGTACGGTCTTGCAAGCCCTCCGCAATGCCGGGGGCTCGCCGCCCTACTCGTGCGAGTCAGGCGTGTGTGCTACGTGCCGAGCACGCGTCACCGAAGGTAAGGTGCGGATGCGCGCTGCGATGGGCCTTTCGTCGGAGGAGATCGACCAAGGCTATGTGCTCACCTGCCAGTCCATCCCGGTCACCGAGGCGGTGGCGCTCAGCTACGACGCCTGACGCACTGGACTTGGTGGAAGGGGTCCGAAGCGAGCGCTACGGGATCAGCGCCCGAACGGAGTCCGGCAGACTCGTGGAGATGGCAGGCGCCTCGGTGGCGGTCTGCCACGGTCGCTCCGGCCACCAGCGCTCGGTCGGGAACGCCTCGGGCGTCAGGCTCTCGCCCGGCCTCGGGATCGCCACGGGAATCCCCAGTGGTTCGGCGGCCGCGAGGACGCGCTCGGCGGGCTCCGTCCAGCTGTGGACCGCGAGGTTGAACATGCACCAGTGGACCGGCATCAGCACCCGGCCCCGCACCATCCGATGCGCTGCAACGGCCTGCTCCGGCCCGAGGTGGACATCGCTCCACGCCGCGTTGTACGCTCCCGACTCGATCAGCGTCAGATCGAACGGTCCGTAGCGCTCGCCGACCTGCGCGAACTCCGGCGTGAGCGCCGTGTCGCCG
>JBCCPW010000260.1:0-5694 GCA_039024735.1 Bacteroidota bacterium | reverse complement strand
TGTCGCCCTGCTGCACCAACGTGCCGACCGTCGCGCCGTCGGCGTAACGCGAGAGGTGCGCGTAGTAGAAGTCGTAGTCGCCGTCTGGGCTGCGGAGGTACAGCGTGATGCCACCGAGGCGGTTCCGGGTCCGCCGGACGACCTCGCCGTCCGAGACGGCCAGAACGGGCGTCCCCACAGGCGCGCCGATGTCGATAGCGCGATGGACGCGCCCGCCGGAGCGCGGCGCAGTGAACGAGTCGCGCAGATCGCCGCGATCCACGCCCTCGACCGGGATCAGGAGGCGGTCCAGGCTGAAGGTCATCGCGTCGCGCGTGAGCACGACCGGCACCTCGGTCGTGTCAGCCGAGACCGGTCCCGCCTCGGTACCGAGGCGGGGGGATTCGAAGGCCGTGAGCGGAGCGAGGAGCGCGACGAGAGCCGCGAGGGAGAGCACACGCACAAACGCGAGGGGCTGGAACGGAGAGAGATCCGGCGCACCTGGATCGAGGCGCCGCCCCACGACCTTCGCGAGGTGCGAATAATCTAACACCTTTGGATCGCGTGAGCCGATCCGCCACGAAAACGCGGTATGTAGGAAGAGACGACAGCACCTTCGTGTGCGCGTGGTGTCTCGGAGGGCGCGGCTCGTGGTGGGGTCGCGCCCTTCGCTGTTTCCGCCACCGCTCCCGCCTCGGTGTGTGGTCTCCCGCGAGTGCCACCGAGGCGGGGTCCGGGTTCAGGTGGAGGGTGTGACCGGCGGCTCCTCCCGCCTCGGGGCGTTCGACAATCCCACAGCGGGTCTGCGTCGCGTGACTGTTTTGCCGCACTCTCCCGACAGCCTCGCCGTGGCGCGACGCGGAAGACGAGGGATTCTGTGTGTCGCTCATCCTCTCACCCCATGCGACCTCTCGGTCTTCTGCTTCTCCTCCTCGCACCCTCCGCCTACGCCCAGACCGAGGCGGACCTCGTGGACGCCGCCCGCGCCTTCCCTCCCATGCCGCGCGAAGCCGCCGACCTCCTCGGCACGTTCATCCCGCCGAGCGCGTTCACCTTCGCCTCCGGCACGCCCTACAACGACCTCGAATACACGCTCTTCGACACGAGCTACATCGAAGGCGAGACCAACGGGTTCGACACGTTCATGCCCGTGGACCCGAGCGAGCCCACGCCTGGCGCGGACACCGTTGTGCTCGTGCGCGGCGTCAACAACCTGGACCTGGAAGCCGCCTACAGCGGCCCCGTCGGTGACCGCATCATCCTCGGGACGGCGCAGACTGTCTTCTTCCGCCGAGGCTCCAACGGTCTCGATGACGACTACGCGGTCGTCCAGAACGTGGACTACAACGCGCCGATGCTCCACCTCCACGGTATCCCGGAGGACTACCGCCTCCGCTACTACACCTCGGCGGATGGCGTGCAGACCGAGGGGCACTACCTCTTCCATACCGGCGGTGCTGCCCCAGACCTCATCGCGTTCGTCTGGCCGTGCGACGTGCTCGGCAGCACCGTCAGCGGCAACCCGCCGCGCGATGAGCAGGTGCTCTGCAATGCATCGAAGCGGCTGACGCTGGAGCCGGGCGTCCACGTCCGCTACGCCGAGCCCTTCCCCGAGGCGGCCGAGGTCCCCGACGCGTTCGCCCAGATCGGGACGGCCGGGAAGGAGATCGTGGGGGGCGTCGCGATGGATGCACGCGGGAACGCCTACCTCCTCGGTTCCTCCGATGGCAGCCTCGGCGGGACGCTCACAGCGGAGAACACCGCGTTCGTCGCGCAACTCCGCCCAGACGGCTCGCGCGGATGGACGTTCGAACTCCCGGTCTCCAACGGAACGCTCTTGTTCGACGCCGCAGCGGACGCCGAGCATTTGTACGTCGCCGGACGCACGCTCGGCGCGCTGCCCGGCTTCCAGAACGAGGGCCGCTGGGATGCCGTCCTGCTTCAACTCGATCTGGACACGGGCGACCTCGTCGCCGCCGACCAGTACGGCACACCCGGCCTGGACGGCTACGGCAACGTCACCCTCGATGGCATGGGCGGCATCTACGTCAGCGGAGCGGGGTCCGCCCTCGGCGAGCCGGGCACCGACCCGGACTACCTCGTCGCGAAGTACGAGACGGACACGCTCGCGAGAGTCTGGCAGATCGTGGAGGCGCCCGAGGCGAACGGGCCCGTCTTCGTCAGCGAGGCCTGGGGCGGCCTTTCCGTCGCCCCGGCGTCCGATGGGCGCCCGGCTCGCCTGCTGGCAGGCGGATGGTACATGAGCCGAGGCGGGGCGGCGGGCTTTCTCAGCCTGTACGAAGGCATCGAGACGGACACGCCCCAGCGTGTGGCCTCCGCTTCCATCGACAGCCCCGGGACCGAGACGGACTGGGTGCTGGACAACACCATCGGGCCTGACGGAGCGCTCTACGCCGCGGGCTACACGACCGGCTCCGTCGCGGGCACCCCCCGAGGCGACGGGGACGGCTACGTGGTCCGCTTCGACGCCGACCTCACCAACCCCGTGTTCGTCCGCCTCGGTACGCCACAACACGATGTCTTCCGCAAGCTGGAGCAGGAGCCGGACGGCACACTCTACGCCGTGGGCACCACCTACGGAGACGCCGCCGCACCCAACGCCGACCCCTGGCGCCAGACCGGCGATGCCTGGGCCGTCCGCCTCGGTCCCGACCTGAGCATTCTCGAGGAGACACAATTTGGGACGCGGGGTGAGGACCGAGGCTTCGCAGCCCTCACGGCCGACGCGCTCCTCGTCGGGGGCTCCACCGAGGCGGCACTCGCCGCGCCCACCGCTGGGACCTTCGACGCCTTCGCCGCGGCGCTCAGCCCCACGGACCTCTCGTTCCTCCGTGCGATCCCCGTCGCGACGAGCACCCCGCCTCGGTCGGCGCTGGACCTTCGCGTGCAGCCCAACCCGAGCACCGGGCCCGCAAGCGTTCGACTCACGCTGCCCGCATCCGGCACGGCGACCGTCACCGTGGCGGACGCACTCGGTCGCAACGTGGCCGTTCTCCACGACGGCCCCCTCGGTGCAGGGATACACACGCTGCCCGTTCGGCTCGCGCTGGCTCCGGGTCTCTACCTCGTCCACGCGGCGACCGCGTCTGGCGTGCAGACGCAAACGTTCACCCTCGTCCGGTAGCCCCTCGGATCGAGTGCGTATCTTCGGGCAGCACCTCGCCGCCGTGCGGGGTGACTCTAACCACAGGGACCTCCCTGCTTGCCAGCCCGCCCGCGACTCCGGTTGCGGGCGGGTCTGTTTTGCCCGATGGCCTCCCTTGGGCCTCGGTACCGAGGCGGGCCAACTCGCTGCGAGAGTGGCGCGAGACAGGATGCACCGATAGGTTGCGGCTCCCCCCCTCCCCTCCTATGGCCACCCTCGATGACGCCGTCGGCGCAGCGCTCAGCGCTCTCACCAAGTCCGGCGTGGACAATCCAGATGCGGACCTCCTCCGTGCCATCACCAAGGGCCTCGGCCCCTCCGTTTACTCCGCGGACTCCAAGTACGTCTCCTGCTCGGACGAGGCGGAGGTCAAGCGGGTAGCGACGAACTTCGTGGAGAAGAAGCTCGGCATCGCGGACGGCCACGCATCCGTGCAGGCGGTCTGCGAGCAAATGAAGGGCGCAGGCGCCCACAAGCACCGCGCGGCGTTCTACTACCTCCTCGTGACCCACCACGGGAAGGAGTCGATCTACGCCTAGAGCCCACGGGCGGCTCTGGCCCCCCTGCCGCGCCGCCTGTGCCCACGCTCCTCGCCTTCGACCTTGACGGGACACTCATCCAGAGCGAGGCGCTCAAGGCCATCTCGTACGGCTGGGCGGCCCACCAACTCCGTCCAGACCTCCCGGCCGAGGCGGTCACGCACGCCTACGGGGCGCTCGTCGGGAACTCGCGCGAGACCATCTCGCGGACGCTGCTCGGCCAGTTCGATCTCACAGAGGCGGCCCTCGCGCGAGACCCAACCACCGAGCCGTGGCGGACGTACGTCGGCATTCGGCTGGAGTGCTACCGCGCGATGCTCGAAGACGCCGACCTCCTGCGGCGCAACACCCACCCGGAGGCGCTGCAACTCGCACGCCACGCCCGGCGGCTTGCCGACCGCGTCGCGCTCGTCACCACGAGCGAGCGATGGGCGGCCGGACTCATCCTAGACGCGCTCGGCCTCCAGGGTCGCTTCGACACCGTCGTGACGGCGGACGACGTGCCGGAGGTCAAGCCCGATCCAGCGGGGTACCGACTGGCACTGGCCCGCCTCGGTGTCTCACCGGAGGACGCCATCGCCATCGAGGACTCCCCGTCGGGGGCTCGCGCCGTCCTCGCGGCCGGGCTCGCGGCCGTGATCGTGCCGACGCGCTACACGCGGGAGCCGCTCCGCGCGATGGCAAACGCGGGCGAGATCCAGCCTCACGACCTCGTAGAGCCCGGCGACTTGTCGGCTGTCGTTCGCGCCCGTCTCGCGCGATAGTCCCGCCTCGGCACCGAGGCGGGCCAACTCAGGCCAGAAGCCGCGTTGGGATGGCGGAGAGCGCGTGGAACGCCCCGACTCGCGCCTGCACGTCCGCCTCGGTGAGCGAGAGCATCCGCTCCGGCCCGAACGCCTCGACGGCGTGGCTCGCCATCGCGCTGCCCACGACGACCGCCTCGCGGAGCGCGGCTTCGTCCACCTCGCCCACCCGTGCGAGGTGGCCCGCGAATCCGCCCATGAACACGTCGCCCGCGCCCGTCGGGTCGGTCACGTCCTCCAGCGGGTAGGCGGGCGCTGCGAACACCGTCGGCGCCTCGGCATCGCCCGTGAAGAGCAGAGCGCCGTGCTCCCCCTTCTTGATAACCAGCGTCTGCGGCCCGCGCGACCGGATCTCCCGCGCCGCACGCACGAGGTTCGGCGTCTCGGCCAGTTCGCGCGCCTCGGAGTCGTTGATGACCAGCACGTCCACGCGCGAGAGCACCTCCGCGAGGGCGTCCGGCGTGTTCTCGATCCAGTAGTTCATCGTGTCCATGATCACCAGCGCCGGCCCCGACCCGTCTGGCCCGGCGACCTGATCGAGGACGGACATCTGCACCGACGGGTCAAGGTTGCCGAGGCACAGCACGCGTGTGTCGCGGTAGCTCTCCGGAATCTCGGGCTCGAACGTCGCGAGCACGTTGAGATGCGTCGCGAGAGTATCGCGATGGTTGAGGTCGTGGTGGTAGCGCCCGGCCCAGAAGAAGGTCTCGCCGTCCTCATCTCGCGCGAGGCCCTCCGTGTCCACACCTCGGTCGCGCAGCGCCTCCACGTGCGCCTCCGGGAAGTCGCCACCGACGACAGCGCTCAGACGGACGGTGTCGGTCAGCAGCCGCGCCGCGAGGCACGCGTACGTCGCGGATCCCCCGAGGACGCGTTCGGCCCGTCCGAACGGAGTCTCGATGGTGTCGAAGGCGACCGTGCCGACGACGAGGACGCTGGAGGGGGACGGGATGGTGAGCATAGAAAACGCCGCGAGACGAGCGCGGCGGAGGTGAGCGAGAAGATACTCGCCTCGGTGCTCGCGCTGCTGGGACCGTCCGCCTCGCGCGCAATCCGGGCGCCCACACGTAGCTTCGCGCCCTCACCCACCGTTCCCCTCATGGACGACCGCCGCCGACGCTTCGAGGACGAGGTCTTCTCCAAGCGCGTCCGCGCTGGCAAGCGGAGCTACTTCTTCGACGTGAAGCCGACCCGCTCCGGCCAGGAC
>JBCCPW010000259.1:0-5716 GCA_039024735.1 Bacteroidota bacterium | reverse complement strand
CGGGCTGTTCATCTCGGACGACGGCGGGCGGGTCTGGCGCACCGTCCAGGTGTTCCGAGGCCCCAACGGCGCCCCGCTGCCGCTCCGCCCCGGCTCGTCGGTGTTCGCGGTGCAGGTGACCGATGACGGGACGCTGTGGATCGGCACGGGCGATGGGCTTCTCGCCAGCACGGACGGCGGCACCTCGTGGACCCTCTTCCGCGCCAGCGTGCCCACCACGCCTCCCGGCGATCTGGACGACGACCTCGAAGAGGAGGTCCCCGAGGTGGAGACCTACGCCTACCCGAACCCGTTCTCACCTCGGGCGGACCGCCTCGTCCGCATCCGCTACGAGGGGGACGCCGCCGGGTCTGTGCGCGTGCGCATCTTCGATTTCGCGATGCGGCTGATCGCGGAATTGGATGAGGGCGACCGGGGCAGCGGCCCCAACGAAGTGCTGTGGACCGGCCTCGCGGACGACGGCACGCGTGTCGCCAACGGGCCCTACCTCTACGTCGTAGACGCGGGTGGCCAGCAGGTCTCCGGCAAGATCCTGGTGCTGGACTGATGAGATCGACCGCTGCCCCCCGACGACCGACCGCCGACTCCGTGTCGCCTTCCCGCTTTTTCCGCCTCGGCACCGAGGCGGGCCGTTTGCTGGGTCTCGCGCTGCTCGTCCTCGTCCTCGTGGTTCCGGCCGCAGCGCAGGCGCCGGGCGCGTTCGCCCGCCTCGGTCTGGGCGCTCGCGCGGCGGTGCTCGGCCCCCAGGCCGCCGACGTGTTCGGCGACGCGAGCCCGTACCACAACCCCGCCCTCGCACCGTTTGTGGCTTCCCAGGGTGTCGAGATCAGCGGTGCGCTGCTCGCCTTCGACCGGGAGTGGCAGGCGGTGCAGGTCACGGCCCCGCTGCGGCCCCGCGCGGGCCTCGCAGGCGGGATCGTGCGCGGCGCCGTCACGGGCATCGACGGGCGCGACGCGAGCGGGTACGCCACTGGCGACCTCAGCACGAACGAACTCGCCTTCTTCGTCGCCTTCGGGACGAAGGTCTCCGAGAACATCTCGGGCGGCATCAGCCTGCGCATCTACCGCAGCGACCTCATTGACGAGGTGCGCCCGCCGACGGCCCTCGGCCTGGGCGCGGGGCTGGCCGTCCGCGCGACGGACCGGCTCGCGCTCGGCGTGGTGGCGGAAGACCTCTTCGCGCAGTACAACTGGAACGCCTCGGCCGCGGGCGGCGGGACGGTCTCGGACCGCTTCCCGACGCGGTTCCGAGGCGGGGCGGCCTACCGCCTCGGTCCCGAGGCGGGCGCGGGACGCATCGTGCTGACGGGCGAGGTGGAGGCCCAGGTCCGCTCCGCCGAGGTCCGGCGCCCCGGCGGGATCGGCACGGCCGGTGGCTTCCCGATTGAGGAGACCACCGAGACGGACCTCCGTGTGGGCGATCTGATGGCGCGAGTCGGGGCGGAGGTCCAGGTCGTGGAGGCGTTCGCCGTCCGCGCGGGAGCCGACCGCCTGTTCCTGGGCGCGCCCGGCGAGATCCGGCCGAGCGCGGGGTTCTCCGTCCGCCCGTCGCTGGGCGAGTTGGACCTCCGGCTGGACTACGCCGCCACGGTGGAGCCCTTCGCGACGGCCATCGCGCAGACGGCCACCATCCGAATCGAGTTGTAGCGCGAGGCGACCTCCGCCTCGGTGCCGAGGCAGGGCTGCAACGTTCTAGCTCGCCCCTGCGTCATCCTGACCTCGAAGGGTCGGGGGAGCCCACGCAGTGAAGGATCTCAGCGCCGATCTCACAAGCCGTCGGAACCGATGGGTTGGGGCGTGGAGCCCGAGTCGAGATCCTTCGCGTTCGCTCAGGAGGACATGGTAAGGACAGCGCGTGGCGGCCCTCCTCTGGCAGAGGGACAGGATGAGGGGCGTCCCGGCGCGAGACCATGCACAGCCCTCTCCCAGAATCGGGTTAAGGGCAGCACGTAGCAGCCCTGCGGCACCGAGGCGGGAGGGGGGCGGTCCGCCTCGGTGCGGCGGCGGATCTCCCGAGACGGACATGGGGAACTGCGCCCGGCCGAGGAGCCGGTGCAACTCTCGGGATGCCACGCCGAAAGGAGGCGTCTCCTCTGGCCTCTCCTCATGTCCACGCCCGTCCTCGACGTTCACGACGTCACGCGAACGCTCTCCCTCGGCGACACGCCGGTTCCCATCCTGCACGGCGTCACCTTCTCCGTCGAGCCCGGCGAGTGGGTGGCGGTGACCGGCCCCTCGGGCAGCGGCAAGTCCACGCTGCTCGGCATCGTGGCCGGGCTGGATGCCCCCTCCTCGGGGCGCGTGGTGCTGGACGGCGTCGATGTCTCGTCACGGAGCGAAGGCGACCTCGCGCGCATCCGCAACGAGAAGGTGGGCGTCGTCTTCCAATCGTTCAACCTCATCCCGACCCTGACGGCGCAGGAGAACGTGGAGGCGCCGCTGTACGTCGGGCCGCACCGGCGCGAGGCGAGTCGGCGGGCGCGGGCCGTGCTCGACCGGGTGGGGCTGTCGGACCGCCTCGGTCACCGCCCGCACCAACTCTCGGGTGGGCAGCAGCAGCGCGTCGCCATCGCGAGGGCACTCGTGACGGAGCCCGCCGTGGTGGTGGCGGACGAGCCCACGGGCAACCTCGACGCGACCACCAGCGCGGCCGTGCTGGATCTCTTCGCCGATCTCCGCCGCGACCTCGGCCTGACGCTCTTCGTCGTCACGCACGACCCCGAGGTGGCCGCACGCGCAGATCGCGTGATCGATCTCGTGGACGGCCGCATCGCGACCGATACCCGGGTGGCGGCATGAGCACGCTCGCGTTCTACTTCCGCTACGCCGTCCGGTCGCTCCGCCGAAGCGGGCAGCGGGGCGTCCTGGCCGTGGCCTGCGTCGCCTTCGGGGTGTTCTCCCTCGTGTCGCTTCAGTTGCTCGCGGAGAGCATCGCGCCCGCGGTTCTGACCGATCCCGTCCTCGCGCTCGGGGGCGACCTGTCGCTCTCCCGCGAGGGCACCCCGCTCCGTCCCGCCGACCTCGACGCGCTCGCGGACGACCCCGGCATCACCGCGCTCGACGCCCGAGGCGAGGTGCCCGCTCGGTTCATCCAGACCGTCGAAAGCGCGGAGGTCATGTTCTTCAACCGCGCGATGGCGGTCGATCCCGAGGTGTTCCCGCTTGTCGGGGAGGTGCGGCTGGAGGAGGGCACCCTCGCCGAGGCGCTCCGCTCGACGGGCTCCGTCGTGTTCACGCGCGACCTCGCGCTGCGGCTCGCCGTGGACGTGGGCGACCGCGTGCGCCTGGCCGGATCGCCGACCGATACGCCCGCCGTGCTGACCGTGGGCGGCATCGCCGAGACGATGCCCGATGGGCAGGGAGCGACGGTGGTCCTCAGCCACGAGACGGCCACGTCCATCCTGGGCGATCTCCGGCTCGTCCGGGTGCTCGTCCGCACCGACACGCCCGAGGCAGTCGCCGCTCGCACCGAGGCGGACGGGTGGGCCGTCGTGCGGCCAAGCCTGGAGAGGAACGAGGCGCAGGAACTGTTCGGTTTCGCGCTGCCCGCGGCGGGTCTGCTCGGTCTCCTCATCGGCGGGATCGGCGTGGCGAACACGTTGCAGGTGGTTCTCCGGCGGCGTCGGCCCGAGGTGGCGGTTCTCAAGACGCTCGGTTACCGGCAGCGCGATCTGTTCGCACTCTTCGGGCTGGAGACGGCCCTCCTCGGTGGCATCGGAGGCGTGCTGGGGGTGGTGCTGGGCATCGGCGGGGCCGAGGGGCTTCGGCAGATCATGTCGCGAGGGCTCCCATTCCTGCTCGACCTCCACGTGCGGCCGTCGATCCTCCTCGGTGGCCTCGCGGCGGGCGTGCTCACGGCGGTGCTCTTTGGCCTCATCGCGATCACCCGCGCGAGCGCGGTCCGGCCGGGCTCGCTCCTGCGCCAGACGCCCATCCGCACCACCGGGCGGACGCGTCTCGCGATGATCGGCCTGTCGGTCGTGCTCTTCGGTCTGTTCGGTGCGCTGGGGGGCGTGCTGATCGGATCGGCCCTGCGCGGGCTCGGGGTCGTCGCCGCGGGAGTGGCCGGACTCGTGGTCTTCGGCGCGCTGATGGTGGCGGTGCTGCTCGTGATCGTCCGCATCCCGACGCCGGGGCTTCCCATCGTGGGGATGGCCTCGGCCAATCTGAGGCGGCACCCGGTGCGCGCGGCGGCCTCGCTCGTGGCGCTCTTCGTGGGGACGTTCGCCATCGGCGTCTCGGCCCTCGCGATCCTGAACGGGCGCCAGCAGGTGGTGAGCCGGATGATCGACATGGGCGGCGTGACCGTCGCGGCGTATGGCATCCCCGCGGACGATCCCGATGTGGTCCGCCTCGCGGGCGACGCGCCGGTCTGGACCGACCGCACCACCGAGGCGGAGGTCGTTGGGCCGGATGGCGAGATGGTCTCGGGCGTGTCCATGGTGAGCGGAAGGGGAGCGGACGGCGCCTCGACGGCGGAGGTCTCGGACGAGCCGCGAGGCGAGCGCGGACGGGGCTGGCTCACGGACCTGGACCAGATTCTCGTGCCGTGGTGGCTGGGCACCCGCGAGGAGCGCCCCGTTGGTGTGGGGGACTCCTTGCGCGTGCGGGTGGGCGAGGCCGAGCGCGCCTTCGCGGTGGACGGCTACTACGATCTGCCCGACGGCATCCCGCTGGTCGGGACGCGGGGCGTGGTCGTTCTCCCGGATGCCTTCGACGCACTGGCAGCGGACGCCGAGGTGACGACGACCGTTGCTATCGAGGCCGCTCCCGAGGCGGCTGAGGCGCTGGCTGTGGCGCTCGGCACCGCGCGGCCCGACGGGGCCGTGGTCACGGCCCAGCAGCTCGCGGACATGTTCACGAGCGTGGTCCGCAGCCTGTTCATCCTCGTGCTCGCGCTGACGAGCCTCGCGCTTGTGGCCGGGACGGTCCTGATCGCCAACGGCGTGGGGTTGGCGCTCGTGGAGCGCCGTCGGGAGTTGGGTGTGCTGAAAGCGGTGGGCTACTCCGCGCGGCAGGTGCTGCGAATGCTCGTGCTGGAAAACGCCCTCCTCGGTGTCGTCGGGGGCGGTCTCGGCGTCGCCGCCGCCGTCCTCACGATGGTCGCGATCGAGATCACCGCCGAGGTGGAGATGCTGCTCTTCCCGATGGTCTCCGTGTTGCTCGTGGGCGTGGCCGTTGCGCTGGCGGCCGGAAGCGCGCTGCTCGTCGCGGCGGGCCCGGTCCGGCAGCGCCCGCTGGACGTGCTCCGCTCCGAGTGACGCGTATCCTCGGGCATGCGCACCTTGGTCTCCGTTCTGGCCGCCCTCGCCGTGGGCTACGCGCTCCTGGCCGGTCTGCTCACGCTGATGCAAGGAAGGATCCTGTACCCCTCGGCCGGGCAGGGGAGCGCGCCCGACGCGTCCACCCTCGCGGCGCTCGGCTACACGGCCCTTCCCGCCTCGGTACCCGCAACGGCGCCCCCCTGGGCGTTGATGGCCTCGCCCGATTCAGCGCGAGGGACGGTGGTGGTGTTCCACGGCAACGCCGGGTCGGCGCTGGACCGGGGGTACTACGTCCGGGCGCTGCGCCCGCGTGGCCTCCGCGTGGTGCTCGCGGAGTATCCCGGCTACGGCGGGAGGCCCGGTTCTCCCACCGAGGCGGTCCTCGTGGAGGATGCCGTGCGCACGCTGCGAACGGTCGCCGAGGCGTACCCGGGTCCGCTGGTGGTCTGGGG
>JBCCPW010000258.1:0-5735 GCA_039024735.1 Bacteroidota bacterium | reverse complement strand
TGGACACGAAGAACAACCCGGTCACGCGTGTACTGGAGACGTTCGGGCGAGCCCCGATGTTCGTCTACGTCTTGCACCTGTACGTCCTCTTGATTTGCTACCAGATCGTTCTCCGCACGGTAGGTCCCAATGCGGGCGATCTCTACCACATCGACCACGTGTGGCAGATCTGGGCACTGACCGGCCTCCTCGGCCTGGCGCTGTACCTACCGACACGGGCGTTCGGTCGGTTCAAGCGGACGACAGACAAGACGTGGGTCCGCTACTTCTGAGCCACGATGCCCTCCGCCTCGGTGCCAAGGCGGGCGGACCGAGGCAGACACGGTCAGGTCCCTCGTTGGTGCTCGGTCATCCCGCCCATCACGCGCTCCATGATGCGGACGCTGCCCCAGCGCGGGACCGACCGCAGCCCCGCGTTCAGCACCTTCGTGAGCAGACCTGGCCGGACCGTCTGCTTCCGTCCGAGCGCTTGCAGCGACTGCTCCACGACGGTCGAGACCGGCACCGTCGCGCCCATCTGCATGTCGGCCACGTCCGCGAACTCTGTCGCCACCGGGCCGGGCGCGACGGACAGCACGTCCACGCCGCGCGGCTTCATCTCGACGTGGAGCGCCTCCGCGAGGGTTTGGACGTACGCCTTCGTCGCGGCATAGTGAGCCGCGTACGGCGTGCCCTGAAAGCCGACGAGTGACCCGAGTAGGATCATCCCGCCTCGGCCTCGAGCAGCGAACCGACAGCCGAAATGGTGCGCCTGGTGGAGCACGGCACCGACGTTCACGTCCAGCATCGCGCGCTCCTCCGCGAAGGGCGCGTCCACGAACGCGCCGGAGGTGCCGAACCCGGCGCTCGCCACGAGGAGGCCCACGTCGAGGGCGGCGGTCGCGGCTTCCACCGCGAGGAGGCCCGCCTCGGTGCCGAGGTCGGCGGGGACGACACGCGTCTCGGTGGGGAGCGACGCTGCGAGATCGGTCAACGCCTCCTCGCGACGGGCGACGAGGACGAGATGGAGACCTCGATGGGCCAACTCAGTGGCGAAGCCCCGGCCGATGCCGGAGGAGGCGCCCGTGACGAGGGCCCAGAGGCCGTAGCGATCAGAGAAGCTGGACATGACGAGGAGGATCAGGGGACAGGAACCGGAGGGGCGGGGATGATCTCTTCCGCATCGTCACCGAGGCGGACGGGGTCCGACGTGTCCTCGCGGAGAGACTCGGCGGTACCCGCCTCGGTGGTAGTCTCAGAAGGCGCCTCCGGGGTCACCTCGGTGGGGGCAGGTGTCTCCGGGGCCGTCTCGGGCGTGAGGAGGCGATAGAGGACCGGCACCACGAGGAGCGTCAGCGCCGTCGAGGCGATCAGCCCGCCGATGATGACGACCGCCAGCGGCGTCCACAGGTCGCTGAGGGTGAGCGCGAGCGGGATCAGCCCGCCGACCGTCGTCATGGTGGTCAGCAGGATCGGAGAGAACCGGCGCTCGGCTGCGCCCCTCGTCGCCTCGTCCACTGTCGCGCCGTCCGCGATGAGGCGGTTGGCCGTGTCCACGAGCAGGATCGAGTTGTTGACCACGATCCCGACGAGGCTCGTCAGCCCAATGAAGGCGGTGAAGCTGAACGAGTAGCCGAGCGCCGCCAGCGACGGGAACGCGCCGACGGCCGTGAGCGGAATCGCCGCGAGCACCACGACCGGCTGCACCAGCGACCGGAACTGGAGCACGAGCACGCCGAAGATGCCGAAGAGCGCGAACAACAGCGCCGTGCCGAGCGACGAGAAGTTCTCCTGCTGCGCCTCCAGCTTGCCGCCGACGAAGAGCCGGTACCCCGGCGGAAGTGCCACCTCGGCCTCGACGCGCTCTACGACGGCCTGTGTCACGGCGACTTCGTTCGCCCCCGGTGCTGCGCTGGCCGTGACGGTTACGGCTCGTTCCAGGTCGAAGTGGTCGATCCGCGCGGGCTCGGGCTCCAGTTCCAGCCGCGCCAGTTGCGCCAGCGGAACGGCGGCACCCGTCGCGGCCGTGACGGAGATCCGGTCGAAGTCGTCCACGGTTGGACGGCGCGTGCGGCCGTCGGGGTCGGCGGTGGCATCGTCCAGCGGGAGGCGGGCCACGACGGGGAGGTCGTCGCCGTTGGCGTCCCGGTAGGAGGCGACCTCAACGCCCGAGAGTGCGAGCAACACCGCGCGGTCCACGTCGGCGAGAGACACGCCGAGGATGCCCGCTTTCTCGCGGTCGATGGCGACGCGGAGGTCGGTGCGCGGCTGCGCGAGCGGGTTGTCGATCTCCTGCGTACCAGGCGTTGCGGCGATTGCTGCAGCCACGTCGGCCGCGAGGTCGCTGAGCACGTCCAGGTCTAGGCCGATGACTTTGAGCGCGATGGGCGCCTCCACGGGCGGGCCGTTTTCGAACACCTCCGCCTCGAGCCGGACGCCCGGTTGGGCCGCCTCGGTGACGGCTCGCTGGGCCAGTGCCTCCACGTCGGCGGGGTCCGTGACCTCCACGAAGAGCTGCCCGACGGTCGCGCGCTCGCGTCGCGGGATCACGTTGTAGTACACCTGCGGGTTGCTCCGGCCCACGTTCGCGGCGACGTGCGCCACCTCGGGCTGCTCGCGCAGCCACGCCTCCACGTTCGCGACGGCTGCGTCGGTCCGCTCCAGTGATGCGCCCTCGTCGGTCGTCACATCGAGGAGGAAGATGGGTTTGCCTGCCTTTGGGAAGAGGCTCACGCCGACGACCGGCACGAGAGAGACGGCGCCCACGAGCGCGACGAGTGCGACCGCCAGCACGCGGCGCGGACGGGCCAGCGCGGCATCGAGCCACCGCGTGTAGCGCCCGTCGCGGAAGGTCGCCAGTTTGCGCTGGAGCCAGCCGTCGGCGGAGGGAACCGTTCCGTCTGCGCGGCGCTGGAAGAGCCGAGCCGTCAGGGCGGGAGTCATCGTGAGCGAGACGATGAGCGACGCCACGAGCGCGAAGATGACGGTCAGCGGGAGTGACCGGATGTAGTCGCCCGCGCCCGCGCCGAGGAAGACCATCGGCAGGAACGAGAGGACCGTCGTGACCGTCGCCGCGACCACGGCGGGGGCCACCTCGGAGGCGCCTTTGGCGGCGGCCTCCAGCGGGGCCTGCCCTTCGCGGACTCGCCGCGCCACGTCTTCCACGACCACGATCGCGTTGTCCACGAGGAGCCCGAGCGCGATCACGAGGCCGATGATGGACATCTGCTGGATGCCGAAATCGGCGAGGTCCAGCACGAAGAGCGCTGCGAGGATCGAGACGGGAATCGCGGCCATGACGACGCCTGCCGCGCGGAACCCGAGCGCGAGTAGCATGACCAAGCCCACCAGCAGCACGCCCTGCACGAAGCTGGCGAAGAAGCCACTCACACGCTCGTCCACGGCCACGGCCTGATCGAAGACGACCGCCAGCTCCACGTCGGGATGGAGTGTCGGCGTAAAGGCGTCGAGCTCTGCTTGCAGGTCCTCGCGGAGATCGAAGATGTTGGTGCCCTCGCGCTGGACGGCGGTGACGAAGACGCTTCGCTGACCGTCGAAGCGGGCACGGTGGGTGTCGTCTCCACTCGCGAGGCCCACCTCGGCGACATCGCGGAGGTACACGACGCGGCTCTCGGGCGCGGCCACGACCACGCGGCGCACGTCGTCGATGGAGTCGAAATCGCCGGAGGTCTGGACGGTGAACCGGCGGTCGCCCGCGTCCACGGAGCCACCGGGGAGCGAAGGGGCGGCGGACTGGATCGCGCCGAGCGCCTGCCCGAGCGGCAGGCCCAGTTCGCGAAGCCGCTCCGGGTCGATCCCGACGCGGACCTCGGTCTCCGGGACCGCCCACACATCCGCGCTCTGCACCGCATCGACCCGCTCGATGGCGTCACCGAGGCGGGTGGCCTCGCGGGCGAGCACGAGGTCGCTCGCGGTCTCGGAGACGAGCGCGGCCTGGAAGACCGGCGTCAGGCGCGGTGAGCTTCGGTTGACGTCCACCAGTGCGACGCCCTCGGGCAGCGTCGGGCGAACCTGGGTGACGGCCTGGAGCACGTCGTCGTAGGTCTCGTCGGGGTCGGTCCCGGCGTCGAACTCGACGGACAGCACGGCGATGCCGTCCTGGATCGTGGTCTCGATCCGGTCGAGGTCGTCGGCCTCGTTGATAGCCGTCTCCAGCGGGTCCACGACGAGCGATTCGAGGTCCTCCGGCCCGGCGCCGGGGAAGACGACGATCACGCGCGAGGCCGAGATGTCAAACTGGGGATCCTCCGACTGCGGCATCGTGAGGAAGCTCTGAACGCCCACGGCGACCACGAGGGCGGTCGCGATGGCGACGAAGGCGCGGTTCGAGACCGCGAGGCGAGGCAAGCGCATGGCTCGGGGGTGCTAGCGGCTGGCAGTGATGGGCGCGACGCGGACGGTGTCGCCGTCGGCGAGGCGCGTGGCCCCGGCCGTGACCACGCGGTCGCCAGAGGCCAGCCCGTCGGAAATGAGGGCCTCGGATCCCGCGAGGCGCACGAGGCGCACATCGCGGCGACGGGCTACGAGCACGCTGTCGCCCTCGACGACGAACACGACGCCCCGGTCGCCGTCGCCCTCCGCGAGTGCTGTCGCGGGAACCACGCGGACGCCCTCGGCCGCCCCAGCGTCTAGCTCGACACGCGCGACGAGGCCGGAGCGCAGGCGCCCCTCGGGATCGGAGACCGCCAGTTCCACCTCGAACGTGCCCGTGATGGGGTCGGCGGCCTGGGCCACCTCGGTGACGGACGCGCGGAAGGGGATGCCTGGAAAAGCGTCCGTGCGGACGACGGCCGCATCACCGAGGCGGGCGCGGACGGCGTCGCGGTCGGGAAGGCCCACGCGGACGACCCACCCGTCGGAGGCGTCGGAGACGACGAAGGCGGTCTGGCCCGGCGAGACGAGCTGCCCCGCCTCGATGCTGCGGCGGAGCACGACCCCGTCCGCCGGGGCGCGGATCACGGCGAAGCGGCGGTTGAAGGCGGCCTCGGAGACGCCCGCACGCGCGGCCCCGGCTCCGGCCTGCGCGCCCGCGACGCCCGCCTCGGCCCGGGCGATGCCCTCGCCAGCGGCTCGCACGCCCGCCTCGGCCTGACGAACCGAGGCCTCTGCGACGGCCAGCCCCGTCCGCGCGTCCTCCACCTGTGCCTGCGTGGCGACGCTGTCGGCGAAAAGGGTTTCTGCTCGCGCGAGGTCGCCCCGAGCATCGTTCGCAGCGGCCTGGGCGGCTTCGAGGGCACCCTCGGCGCGGGCCTGCTGCTGACGGGCCTCCGCGACCGATTGGCGGGCGGCGGCAGTGCCCTGATCGGCCTGGAGCGCGCGGCGCTGCGCCTGGGCCACGCGAGCGTCCACCTCGGTCAGGTCGAGACGTGCGAGGATCTGGCCGCGCTGGACACGCTCGCCCTCGTCCACGTACACGGCCGCGATGATGCCGCCGACCTTGAACGAGAGCGGGACCTCGGTCTTCCGAGCGATTCGCCCGCTGGTCCGGGCGGAGAGGACGCGGGATTGCGAGAGCACCTCGGTGATCTCAACGAGTTGAGCGGTGGGCGCCGGGGCCGGGTCATCGCCGCACGCGGCGACCGTGAGCGCGGCGAGGAGAAGCAGGGAAACACGCATGGTGGGCTAGCGGGAAGCGGTCGGGAGGAGATCGAGGCGGAGACGGAGGCCAGTGGCCGCCTCCAGTTCGGCGAGGCGCGCGAGCACCTCGAAGCGAGCGACGCTGCGGGCCTGCTCGG
>JBCCPW010000257.1:0-5737 GCA_039024735.1 Bacteroidota bacterium | reverse complement strand
GTGTCACGATGGGCATTCACGGGACAACGTACGAGGGGCGGCGCCTGGTCCACGCCATCGTGACGAGCGAGGCCAACCACGCCCGCCTCGGTGCGCTTCGCGAGGCCAACCTCCACCTGAGCGACGCGCCCGGGAGTGTCACCGAGGCGGACCTCGCCGCGATGCCCGTCGTGGTGTACCAGGGCTACACGGTCCACGGCAATGAAGCCTCCGGCGTGGAAGCTGCCCTTGTGTACCTCTACCACCTCGCGGCGGCGCAGGGAGCGGACATCGACCGGCAACTGCGCGAGGCGGTCATCCTTCTGGACCCGCTGATGAACCCGGACGGCAGCGACCGCTTCGTGGACTGGGTCAACGGGTATCGCGGGACCACCGCCACCGCAGACCCTCAGAACCGGGAGCATCGCGCGGCATGGCCCGGCGGCCGGACCAACCACTACCTCTTCGACCTCAACCGCGACTGGCTCCCGACCGAGCTTCGGGAGAGCCGTGCCCGGATGGCGTGGTGGCACTCGTGGCGTCCGCAGGTGAGCACGGACCATCACGAGATGGGCGGCGAGGCCACGTTTTTCTTCCAGCCGGGCATCCCGAGCCGCAACAACCCCAACACCCCCGCCCGGACCTTCGAGTTGACGGCCGAGATCGCGACGTACCACGCGGCCGAGTTGGACCGCATCGGGCAACTCTACTACTCCGAGGAGAGCTTCGACGACTACTACTACGGCAAGGGCTCGACGTACCCCGACATCAACGGGGCCGTCGGGATCCTCTTTGAGCAAGGGTCCAGCCGGGCGCTGCTGCGGGAGACGGAGCAGAACGGGCTCCTCACGTACCCGGTGACCGTCCGCAACCAACTCGCAACGAGCATCTCCACCCTCCGCGCGGCCGTCGCGATGCGCGAGGACCTGCTTCGCCACACCCGGACCTTCTACAGCGCCACCAAGCCGCGTGGCGCCTACGTGATCGCGCTGGACCAGCAGCGTTCGCGTGGGCAAGCCCTCGCGCAGACTCTCCGCCGCAGCCGTGTCCAGATGTACGATCTCGCGGGCGACACGCGCGTGGGCGGCCGCACCCTCTCGCCCGGACAGGCGCTCGTGGTGCCGCTGGATCAGCCGCAGGGACGCCTCGTGACCGCCGCGATGGAGCGCGTCACCACGTTCACGGACAGCCTCTTCTACGACGTCTCCGCGTGGACCTTCCCGATGGCCTACGGTGCCGACGTCACCGAGGTGGACCGGACGCCCCGCCTCGGTGCCGAGGTAGAGACGCCCGCGTTCGACGGCGGACGCGTGGTGGGCGGGGAGGCCCGGGTCGCCTATGCGATCCCGTGGGGACGCTACTTCGCGCCGCGAGCGCTGCGGCGGCTCCACGATGCCGGACTCCGGGTGCGTCTCGCGACGAGCCCCTTCGAGGCGATGTCGGGCGGTTCGCTCCGGACGTTCGACCCAGGCACGCTGATCGTGCAGACGCAGCAGGATAGGATCTCGTCCGACACCGTTCATGCCGTGGTCGCGAGAGCGACGAGGCACGATCACGTCGAGGCGTTCGCGCTGAACTCGGGCCTGACGCCGAGCGGCAACGACCTCGGGAGCCGGTCCTGGCCGGTGCTGCGTCGGCCGGAGATCGGGCTTCTCGCGGGGAATGGGACGAGCCAGTACGGCGTCGGGGAGGTGTGGCACCTCCTCAGCGACCGCTTCGGACAGGAGGTCTCCCTCCTCGACCCCGACGCGCTCCCCTCGCTCGACCGCTACACGACGCTCATCCTGCCCAACGGCTGGTACAACACCCTTGACTCCTCGGACGTGGAACGGATGACGCGGTGGGTGCGCGAGGGCGGCGTGGTGATCGGAATCCAGGGCGGCGCGCAGTGGGCGGCCCGAGGCGGACTTCTCCCCTCCCCGCCTCGGTCGGTCCCGCCCGATACGACCGCTTACCCCTACGCCATGCGCGACGAGGCCCGAGGCGCCCAGGCCCTCGGCGGGTCCATCCTCGACCTCGTCCTCGATCCCACCCACCCGCTCGCGTACGGCTACGGCGACCGCGTGCCGGTCTTCAAGTCCGGCACGGGCGTCTTCGCGCCCGACTCCACCAACTCCGGCGTGGACGTGGGCCGCTACTCCGCCTCGGCGCCGGTGCTGAGCGGCTACGCGTCGGAGGAGATGCGCGAGCGTCTCGCGGGGGCGGCGGCCCTTCGCGCGGCGCGTCTCGGCCGAGGCCGCGTGGTCCTGATGGACTTCAACCCCTCGTTCCGGGCCTTCTGGTACGGCACCGACGGCCTCTTGCTCAACGCCATCTACTTCGGCCGGACGTTCTGACCCGCCTCGGCACCGAGGCGGGCGAGAAGCCACACTCCGGGGTTGACCCGGATGGACTCGAGCGGCCCTCGTGGCGATCCTTCCCCTCCCCATCTCCCGTCTCCGATGACCGCTCCTCCCGTTCCCTCCCGCACCCCTGAGTATCACTTCACGAAGTGGAAGACGATGGCCCTCCCCGGCCTCGTCGGCATCGCGTTCAGCGCGTGCGCCGTGAGCCGCGCGACGGTCAAGTGGGTCAACGGGAAGCCGTACTTCTGGCACGGCACCTTCGCGCTGATGTGCCTCAACGCGAGCATGAGCGTCTTCGGCGATGCCGTCAAGAACCGCGCGCTCTACGAGATCAAGGCCGGAAGCCAGTCGATCTGATCGCTCCGCCTCGGTGCGTCGTCGTTCGGGTCACCGAGGCGGGGGCGACCGGTCACAGCGCCGTCTCCTTCCAGCGGCCTCGGCGGAACAGCGCGATGGCGATGACGGCCATCGCGGACTCTGCCACCACCACAGCCCAGTACGGCCCCGCCTCTCCGACGCCCAGACGCAACGCGAGCGCATACGCCAGCGGGATCTCTAGCATCCAGAAGCAGACCAGGTTGATCCACGTCGGCGTGCGGGTGTCGCCTGCGCCGTTGAACGCCTGCGGCATCACCATGCCCCAGGCGTAGATGACGTAGCCATAGGCCATGATGCGGAGGGCCTGCGCGCCTGAGGCGATGACGGCCGGATCGTCCGTGAACAGCCGCAGCAGCGTCTCGTCCAGCACGATGTAGAGCATGGAGACGACGCCGAGAACGCCCATCGTGACGAACCCGGCGGTCCAAACCGAGCGCTCGGCCCGATCGGGTTTTCCGGCGCCAAGGTTCTGTCCGACGAGCGTCGCGGCGGCGTTGCTCAGCCCCCACGCGGGGAGGAGCGTGAAGAGGAAGATGCGCACCGCGATGGTGTACCCTGCGAGCGCCTCGGGGCCGAACTCCGCCACGATCCGCACGAGGCCCACCCACGAGGTCGTCGCGATGACGAACTGCGCGATGCCTCCGGCCGAGGTTTTGATGAGCGTCGCCATCGTCTCGGCATGGAACCGGAGGTGGCGGGCGGAGACGCGAAGGTGCTCGGCGCCTCGCGCGAGGATCCACAATTGGAACAGCACCCCCGTCCCGCGTCCGATGGTCGTCGCGACGGCAGCGCCGGTCACGCCCAGTTCCGGGAACGGCCCCCACCCGAAGATCAGGAGCGGGTCCAGGATGAGGTTGAGGCAGTTGGCCAGCCACAGCACCCGCATCGCGACGGCTGCGTCTCCCGCTCCACGGAACACCGCGTTGAGGATGAACAGGAGCAGAATGACCACGTTGCTGCCCAGCATCCAGGTGGTGTAGCCCGCCCCGATGCGGACGGTCTCCGCGTCTGCGCCCATCAGCCGGAGCAGGTCCGGCGCGTGCAGGATGCCCGCGAGGGCAAACGGCACCGAGGCGAGAACCCCCACCATCAACGCCTGGATCGCCGCCCGAGACGCCGCCTCGGGGTCTTTCTCGCCGGTCCGGCGGGCCACGAGCGCCATCGCGCCCAACCCGAACCCCATCCCGACCGCGTAGACCAGCGTCATCACGGACTCCGTGAGCCCGACCGCTGCGACCGCCTCGGCACCCAACGAGGCCACCCAGAACACGTCCACGACCGCGAAGATGGACTCCATGACCATCTCCAACACCATCGGAACCGCCAAGAGCACGAGCGCGGTGCCGATGGACCCCGTGGTGTAATCACGTGGCGTGCCTCGAACGGCGTCGATCAGAAGCCGCCCCCACGAGACATCGTCGGGGACCGGCTCAGGTGGAGGGGCGTCGGTGGGAGAGGCAGACATGAGGCGGAGGCGAGTGTAGCCGCCCGCACCGTCAGATGTCGTGTCGTTCCGACGAACTGACGGCGCCGAGGCGGACCGCTCGTGGACCGCGGGATGCATCGGGCCGATCCCTGGACACGTTCAACGAGCGGAACCAGTAGACTCCCTGTCCCTTCGCTCGCTGAGATGCCCGCCGTCCGGTTCTTGCCCGTTCTCGCCTTTGTCTGCCTGTCGAGTCTTGCGGCGGCGCAGTCGGAATGGGAATCCTCCATCGTGTACGAGGGGGACAACGGGCGACTCGTCTACGTGACGGATGCAGAGGGCAACCGCATTCCCGATTTCTCGCACGCAGGCTACCGAGGCGGGGGCGTTCCCTTGCCTGACGTGGGGACTCGGTTCACCCTCTCGCCGGGCGATGGCGATGACACCGCCCGGATTCAGACGCTCCTGGATTTTCTCGGGACGCAAAGCCCCAACGCGGATGGATTTCGAGGCGCCCTGGAGTTGTCGGCGGGCGAGTACCAGATCGACGGGACCCTCGTCCTCCGTCGGAGCGGAGTCGTGCTGAGGGGCGCGGGCGACGGCGACGACCCTGCAACCAACACCATCCTAAGGCGGAGTGGGACTCGAGCCGATCCTGTGGTCCTCCTCGGTCCAGTGGCCGAGGCGGGAACCGGCACTTTGACTCGGCGCGATGCCACGCGCGACACGTCGCTCATTCGGGACGATGTGGTGCCCATCGGCGCCCGGTCGTTTGAGATCGAACGTCCTGAGGTCTTCTCGGTCGGCGATGCGGTGACCGTGTTTCACCCCGCGACGAAGACGTGGCTGGCGGCAATCGACGGGGGCGGAACCGCAGAGGACGCCCCGTGGGGCGTTGGGCAGCACCCCATCGCTCTGGCCCGGACGGTGACCGGTCTCGACGGCCACCGGATGACGCTCGATGCCCCCACGTTCACCCGGTTGGACGCCCATCTGTCCCCGTCGTACGTCTACCATCGCGACCGCTCCCGAACGATCGAGAATGTCGGGGTGGAGAACCTGCGCGTCCACATCGAGACGGCCGGACCGACAAGCGAGACACACGCGAAGGACGCCATTCGGTTTGTCCTCGTGGAGAATGGCTGGGCTTCTGGCGTGACCGCGCTGCATTTCTGGCGCGCAGGGATCAGCGTGCAGCACTCTCGCTACGTGACCGTAGCGGCCCGCGCGGCGCTGGAACCGCACTCCCCGGTCACGGGCGCGCGACGGTACAACTTCGAGGTCTCGCAGTCCCAACTCGTCCTGTTCATCGGCAACCGCGCAACCGACGCTCGGCATGCGTATGTCGGGAACGGGACGTCGTACGATTCTGGCATCGTCTTCCTGGACAACGTGTCAGAAGATGCGTTCACATCGAGCGAATCCCATCGGCAGTGGGGATCCGGTTTTCTCTGGGACCGCCATGTGGAGCGTGGGACCTCCGGCTCTGGCTCGGGCGTGGCCGCGCGTCGGCTGCACATCGGCAATCGAGGGGACTTCGGAACCAGCCACGGATGGGCGTGCGCCAACTGCGTCATCTGGAACGCCGAGATGAACGGGAGCAGCGCCG
>JBCCPW010000256.1:0-5758 GCA_039024735.1 Bacteroidota bacterium | reverse complement strand
CGAGGGTGTGGAGCGTCAGATCAAGCTCCGCAAGTACATCCCGTGCGAGGTGTGCGGCGGTACCGGTGCCGAGGGCGACGCCGGGTACAAGACGTGCCCCACCTGCAATGGGCAAGGCGAGATCCGGACCGTCTCCAACTCCATCCTCGGGCAGTTTGTCAACGTCCAGCCGTGCCCAACGTGCGGGGGCGAGGGACGAGTGGTCGTCGCGCCGTGCCCGGCCTGCAACGGCGAGGGGCGTCAGAAGGGCGAGGAGACCGTGACCGTTGAGGTCCCAGCGGGCGTCTCGTCCGGCCACTACCTCCAGATCCGCGGCGCGGGCAACGCCGGGCTTCGCGGCGGACCGGCAGGCAACCTGCGCGTCGAGATCGCCGAGACGCCCCACGAGCACTTCACCCGCGACGGGCTCGACGTGCTCTACGACCTCCACCTCTCGTTCCCGGATGCCGCGCTCGGCACCGAGGTGGAGGTGCCCACCCTTCGGGGCCGGGCCACGCTCCGCATCGACCCGGGCATCCAGAGCGGGCGCGTGCTGCGGATGCGCGGGCGCGGGCTGCCGGAAGTCGGCGGGGGCCGGACCGGCGACCAGATGGTCCACGTCCACGTGTGGACGCCCCAGAAGCTGTCCCCTGCGGTGGAAGAAGCGCTGGAGCAGCTTCGGCTGGAGCCCGAGTTCCAGCCCAACCCCGAGCCGGAGAAGAAGTCCTTCTTCTCGCGGGTGAAGGACGCGTTCACGGGGTAGTGCGCGTGGTCCCGCCTCGGTACCGAGGGGGTGCGCTCGCGTGCAGTGGGACCACGGACCACAGAAACGCCGTCGTCCGGTGTCCCCCGCCTCGGCGCCGAGGCGGGACGGGGGCCGCGCGGCGAGGTGAACAGCGGTAACCTCCGCATTTCGGTAGCGCTTCCACCTTCACATGCCCACGCCCCCCTCCCCCACCGACCGCGACCACCGCTGGGTCTTCGCCTTCGGCGACGCCACCGACAAGGCCCGCCTCGGTGGCAAAGGCGCCGGCCTCGGCGCGATGACCGAGGCGGGGCTGCCCGTCCCGCCCGGCTTTACCATCACCACCGAGGCGAGCACGGCCTACGCGGCCACCGGCGGGCACTTCCCGGAGGGCATGTGGAGCCAAGCCCGCGCAGCCCTCGCCGAGGTGGAGCGCGCCACCGGACGCGGCTTCGGCGACGCCGAGCAGCCGCTGCTCGTCTCGGTCCGCTCCGGGGCGGCCGTCTCCATGCCGGGCATGATGGACACCGTGCTCAACCTCGGCCTCAACGACGCCACCGCCGAGGCCCTCGCGAAGCAGACCGGCGATGAACGCTTCGCGCTCGATGCCTACCGGCGCTTCGTCGCCATGTTTGGGGAGATCGTGATGGGCGTCCCGGCCGAGGCGTTCGAGCGGGTCCTGGACCGCGCGAAGGCGCGCACCGAGGGGGGGCGAGACACCGACCTGACAGCCGACGATCTCCGCGAGGTCGTGGAGACGTTCAAGCGGCTCGTCTTCGCCGAGCAGCACGGCCAGCCGTTTCCCGAGGACCCCGAGGAGCAACTCCGCATGGCCATCTCCGCTGTCTTCGACTCGTGGGACAACGACCGCGCCATCGCGTACCGGCGCGTCCACCGCATCCCGGATGGCATCGGGACGGCCGTCAACGTCCAGGCGATGGTGTTCGGAAACATGGGCTGGGACTCGGGCACGGGCGTCGCCTTCACGCGCGATCCCTCCACGGGAGAGAACGTGCTCTACGGCGAGTTCCTCCGCAACGCGCAGGGCGAGGACGTAGTCGCGGGGACGCGCACGCCGCTGCCCATCGCGGAGATGGAGGGCGCGATGCCGGAGGCGTTCGGGCAGCTTCGCGAGATCGCGGGTCGGCTGGAGTCGCACTACGGCGACGTGCAGGACATCGAGTTCACCGTGGAGCAGGGGACGCTCTGGCTGCTCCAGACGCGGACGGCCAAGCGGACCGGCGCGGCGGCCGTGCGCATCGCGGTGGACCTCGTGGACGAGGGCGTGATCACGGAGCGCGAGGCTGTGCACCGCGTCGCGCCCGAGTCGCTGGACCAACTGCTCCATCCGGCCGTGGACCCGGACACCGAGGCGGACGTGCTGGTCTCCGGTCTCCCCGCCAGCCCCGGCGCCGCCTGCGGTATCGCCGTGTTCGACCCCGACGAGGCCGAGCGCCGCGCCGAGGCGGGGCCGGTCGTGCTCATCCGGCAGGAGACCTCGCCCGATGACTTCCACGGGATGGCCGCGTCTCAGGCCATCGTGACGGCGCGAGGGGGCATGACGAGCCACGCGGCTGTGGTGGCGCGAGGCATGGGCACGCCGTGCGTCGCCGGGGCCGACGGCCTCGCGGTGGATCCCGCGCAGGGCCGCGCAACCGTCGGCGAGCGGACGCTTTTGGAGGGCGAGTGGGTGACCGTGGACGGGTCCACCGGCCGCGTCCTCCTCGGTCAGGTCCCGACGGTGGAGCCTGCCCTGGACGACAACTTCCATCGCCTCATGGGCTGGGCCGACGGGATCCGCCGCCTCGGTGTTCGCGCCAACGCGGACACGCCGCAGGACGCCACGACGGCTCGGGAGTTCGGAGCCGCGGGCATCGGGCTGTGCCGAACGGAGCACATGTTCTTCGGCGACGCCCGCCTCGCGGCCATGCGCGAGATGATCCTTGCCGAGGGGGCGGGGGCCCGCGAGGCCGCACTCCGAAAGCTCCTCCCACTTCAACGCGACGACTTCGCGGGCCTCTTCCGCGCGATGGACGGTCACCCCGTCACCGTCCGGCTGCTGGACCCGCCCCTGCACGAGTTTCTGCCCAGCCTCCACGACCTCCACGACCGCCTCGCCGAACTCAAGGACGCCCTGCGCCGGGCGGACTTCGCGCAGATGGACCGCCTGCTGGAAGACGCCGACGAGGCCCGCGCGCTGCTCCGGCAGGTGGAGCGCCTCCACGAGTCCAACCCGATGCTTGGCTTCCGGGGCTGCCGCCTCGGGATGCTCGTGCCCGAGATCACGCAGATGCAGGCGCGGGCACTCTTCGAGGCCGCTGTGGAGGTCCAGGGCGAGGGCGTGGCCGTGCACCCCGAGGTGATGGTGCCGCTCGTCTCGGTGACCGCCGAACTGGAGGATCAGGTCGGGATCGTGCGCGAGATGGCAGAGCGCGTGTTCGCGGAGCAGGGCGTCCGGGTGGACTACCTCGCCGGGACGATGATTGAGTTGCCCCGTGCCTGCCTCACCGCCGATGCCATCGCGGCGCACGCCGAGTTTTTCTCGTTCGGCACCAACGACCTCACGCAGACCACCTTCGGCCTCAGCCGGGACGACGCGGGGCGGTTCCTCTCGGAGTACGTCTCTCGCGGCGTGCTTCCCGCGGATCCGTTCCAGACCCTCGATGCCACAGGCGTCGGCGCCCTCGTGCGGATGGCCGTCGAGAAGGGGCGCGAGGCGCGGCCGGGCATCAAACTCGGCATCTGCGGCGAGCACGGCGGCGACCCGGACTCCGTCGCGTTTTGCCACCGGGCGGGGCTGGACTACGTGAGTTGCTCGCCGTACCGCGTGCCCGTCGCGCGGCTGGCCGCCGCGCACGCGGCCCTCGCGGACGACTGATTCCAAATCCTGGGTCATCCTGCTGGTTCGCGGTGGCAGGACGACGGACCACAGACCACGGACGACGGGCCTTCCGTGGTCTCCAGAGGAACAAATTCCTCACGCTGTACCCGGATTTGATACAACCCGGTCCGCCTCGGTGCTCCCACGGAGCACTCGAGGCGAGAGGACTGGATTCAGACCCGTTCTCTGTGGTCTGTCGTCCGTGGTCTGTCGTCTCAGACCGCCGCCAGCCTCGGGTGCCGCTCGAAGAGCCCGAGCGCGCGGAGCGAGTCCAGCACCACCACCGAGGCGGGGTTGCCTCGCTCGTGCTCGGCGCGGAGGTCGCGGACGATCCGGCCGAGCACGTCGGACTCTGGATCGGTGGGATCGGCGCAGTCGGCGGCCTCGTCGGCGTAGGCGTTGATCCCGGCGGCGGTGTACCACGCGCCCGGCTCGGGGAGGGTGCGCCAGAAGCAGGCGCCGTTCACGTCGGCCGCCTCGGCGAGGGCGAGGAGAGAATCGGAGCGGGCCGGGTCCGAGTGCCGGAGACGGAGGCCCAGTGCCATCCAGGCTTGTGGGTTGTTCTCGGCGCTCAACCGTTCGCGGATCGCGAGAGCGGAGTCGCGGGCCGCCTCGGTGGGCTGCACCCATTCTCCATCGCGATAGGTCGCCCTCTCCAGTGCGCCCGCGACGGCGAAGAGCGCGGCGGGATCGCCCTCGGCCGCGAGGTGGTCGCGCATCGTCTCGTAGCGCTGCTGCCATCGGTCCGCCTGACCGGGCCAGACGAACACGGGATGGTGACGCCGCGTCCCGTCAGCGCTCGTCTGTAGGTAGGCGCGCCGGTAGACCATCGCGAGGGTCTGCGTCGCGCCGAAATCCCCTTGCTCCGCGAGGGCACGGAGGGTGCGATGCATCGCGCGAGGTCCCTCACGCTCCAGCGCCTCGCGTGCCTCTTCTGGCATCTCAGCAAAGAGAGGCGGGGTACCGGGCGTGTAGCCCCACTGGATCACCGCAACCCCGGCCGCGAGGAGCACCGCGACGGCGATGAGATAACGGCCCGCCCAGCGGGTCCACGGCCGCCCCGAGGCGGGAGGGGTTGGGTCGGTCATGCGTCCAGGTGGGGATGGCGCTCGAAGACACCGAGGAGTCGGAGGCTGTCCAGTTGCGCGACGGCGCGGGTGTCCCCCTCGGTGGCGGTCTCGCGGAGGCTAGAAACGAGGCGCTCGGCAACCGTCTGGTAGTCGTCAGGCGCCGAGGCGGGGACCGGCGGGCATGCCTCGGCCTGGTCGATGTGTCGGGCGGCCCTCGCGGCAGACGCATCGGGCGGAGGGGCGCCGCTGTCCACCCACGAGTAGGTCAGCCGGAGGGTGCACGCCGCGTACGACCCGCCCGCCTCGGCACGCGCGAGGAGGGAGTCGCTCTTGGTCGGGGCGTCCATGCGGATGCGCAGGGCGTGCATGAGCTGGGTGTGGGGATCATCGCGCTCCAGCAGAGTGGCGACGAGGGCGTCGGCGGAATCGCGCTCGGCCGGGACGTCGCTGCGGCGCAGCCGGTTGGCGACGCGGTACATCACGGCGGCGTCTTCCGTTCGGATGCCCTCGGTCTCCGCTCTGTCGAGGCGGTCCTGCCAATGGCGGGCAGCGTGATCGCCCTCCCACGGGAGCGGGAACAGAGCCGTGAATGGCCCGCCGGTCGTCGAGCGGACGTACCCGTCTCGGTGCGCGTTCGCGAGGGCCTCCATCGCGTCGAGGTGGCCGCGGTCGGCGGCGCTCTCGTACAACGCGAGGGCGCGACGCGCCTCGCCCGCGTCGGCCGCCTCATCGGCGGCGCGGTAGGCGGCATCGGCGGAGAGACCCACGCCGGGATCCGAGCACGCCGTCAATGAGAACACGAGAAGCGCGAGGGGAGCGAATCGGAGCATCGGAGGGGGAGTCGGTCCGCCTCGGTGCAGCGATGAGAGACACCGAGGCGGTCGAAGAGACGCCCCGTGGGGTGTCTCGGGCAGATCATGGGGCGCCAGACTTCGCGCCGTCATGTCTCATGTATCGCCTGATTGGATCGCGAGTCGCACGTGGTCGTTCAGATCACGAGTCCGTCACGCTCCCATGCCCAATCGCCTCGCCCACGAGAAGAGTCCGTACCTCCTCCAGCACGCCCACAACCCCGTGGACTGG